>CAZSET010000077.1:0-15707 GCA_964605915.1 uncultured candidatus Brocadiaceae bacterium
CTCCGATCTTCTCGCCCTCGGCGATGATGCTGCCCAGGTACGTCTCATACTGCTCGACGCTGACATCCGGCTCGTGCAGCCAGAGCCCTTCGTAGATCGCACCGTCGGGAACGCGCCTCAGTTGGAAATCGAACTTGCCGCCGTGAGTCATCAGCTCCATGTGCGCGCCGATGCCGCAGTCGTAGGCCCGGTGAAGCTGCTCGATGTAGGCACGCTTGAGCTTGGTGTCCGCATCGCTCAGCACTGTGGAGCCGATGCCGAGGATCACACTCGACTCACCGGCAATCCCTTCGGCCTTCACGTAGTCCAGGAACTCCCCAAAGGGGCCCGACCTGAATGTGCTCGTGTCATCACAGAAGAACGACAGCACGGTCTTGTCCATGGCATCCCCGCCCTTTCGTTGTGCTGTGGCGCGCGCCCGGCCTTCGGGTGCGGCCGTAAGCCCCATGAGAGGCAGCCCGGCCGCCGCCGCGGTGCACGCCTTCAGGAACGCGCGCCGCCCCATGCGCTCGTGAATCCGTCCAGTTTCCACGTTGCCTGCCTTGCTGCCTCCCCCGGAGTCGTGATCGTCACGCACCGAACGCGGGCCACCTTACCCGGCGGCGCGGCGGTCGTCAACTCTACCCGACTGGCCCGCCGCCCGAGTCGGGCTCGCCACATGCAGCTACGGGACTGACCGGCTCTTGCCCCATCTGCTTGAGCGAGTGGCCCCGTCGCGCTGCGAGTGATCGACGCATTGGGCCGCGCCCGGCAGAACGAGGAGATCTTCTGCACCTTCTCCACGCGGCTCCTACGGTGGATACCGTGCGGGACTGCGCTCGGTCGCGGCCCAACGGACGGACGCACAGAGAGTCGGCGTGGCGATGGGAGCTGTGAGGCCGAGAGGCAAACGCGCGCAGCAAGCGCCCTGGACAAGCTGCCGCCAACGGCTATACTCGTGGCCTCAGGATGGGGCACGCGGCACGGAAGGGGCGCCGTATGCCCTGGACGAGGCGGGCCCAATCCTGGAAGCCGCAAGGCGCTTCTTCACCCAGGTAACCGTGCTGGAGGAGGATGAACATGCTGTGGATGGAACTGACTTCTGAGAGGATGCCCGAAGCAATCAAGAAAGCGGAGGGCCTCTGCCTGTTGCCGATGGGCTGCCTGGAGCGGCACGGTCCCCACCTGCCCCTGGGGACAGACCAGATCGTGGTGGACGAGGTGGCCCGGCGCGCTGCCGAGCAAGAGCCGGCCGTCGTCTTTCCCAGCTACTACCTCGGCCAGATCGCCGAGGCCCGTCACTATCCGGGAGCGTTCTCGCTGCCCCACGAGCTGCTGCTGAGGCTGCTTCGCGCGACGCTCGAGGAAATCGCGCGCAACGGCTTCTCGAAGATCATCGTCGTCAGCGGCCATGGCGGCAACTCCGGGCTGATCGGCTATGCCCTGGGCTCCATGCTGCAGGAGCGGCATGACTACTGCGTCTACTCCGTGCCGCCCTCCTATCGGTTCACCGAGGAGGAGCGCAGCAAGTTCGAGCAGATGCGCAAGACCGATGGCCGCCACGCGGGCGAGACCGAGACGAGCGCCATCCTCTACCTGCGGCCCGAGCTTGTCCACCTGGAGGACATCAAGGACCCGGACGCCTGGCGGCCCCAGGGGCGGCAGGACGCGCTCGAGGGCGTCCGCAGCCCGTTCGGCTGGTATGCCAACTACCCCACCCACTACGCGGGAGATGCCCGCCCTGCACGGCCGGAACTGGGCGAGTTCCTCATCGGCGTGCAGGTGCGGCACCTGGCGGAGGTCATCCGCGCCGTCAAGGCCGACACGGCAACGCCCGAAATGCAGCGGGAGTTCCACGAGCGGGCCGAGCGTGCAGGTCTGGATCGCCCAGAGCAGACCTGACGCGCGAGCCAAAGGCAGCAGAGACGGCGAGGCCCTGATGCCCACAATGGCCGTCGCCCGGCCCGGTTGGGCGGGAAAGCACAGGTCAGAGCCTGACCTCGATGCATGACACGGACCGGCGGGGTAGCGTGATCTCGAGCGAGCCCCCGCCGAACTCGATCGGTTCATGTCTGACTCGTCCGATCTGCATCGGCTCCCCCGGGCCAGGGGCATTGCTGAGACGCCCTTCAAGCACGTGGTGGACGGCCTTGCCGCCCGGTGCGCCGAAGTCGGACACGTCAATCACAATCTGCGCCGGCCGGTCGAAGTAGCGGTTGATTGCATGGAAGTAGATCGCCGTCTCGTCTCCCGTTGCCAGCGCGTCAACGTAGGCCACCTCGTCGACTGCACCTATTCCGCCCATCTGGTACGGCTGACTATACGTCGGCACATTCTCACTCTCGAGGTCCAGCAGTCCGCTCCCATGGTGATTTGAGTAGAACATGGTGACCTGGCCCGTGGGCATAAGGAACGGGGTGAATCCTGCGTTGGGGTCCGCTCGAATGGCCGTTATGTCCCACCTATTGCCGAGCAGCATCGACTGGCATCCGATCTCCACAGTGTGCCCGGCCCGCATCAAACCGTGGATGAAGCCGGCCGCCCCTACCCCCTTGGCGAAGAGCGAGTCCATGGAAGGAGGGCGTCCGCGGTAGCCCCACCAGCCCCCATTCCAGTTCCATTCCGTGATGGCAACCTTGTAGCCAAGTTCCCTGGCGGCCGCCACTCCATCCCGCTGCCTGAGGACCGAACGCCCCATACTGTCGATGGCCGGCACCGCCACCCAGGCATACCAGATCGCCGCTTCTGGGAGTTCTGCCGTCGGCACCACCTCGCCGCCCTTCTTCACCTCGCCCATGCCCCAAGGCCGGTACTCATGCAATGCCACGTACTGGATCTTCTGCCCGAGCCGTTCTCGTGCCATCTCAGGAAGCCAACGCGGGTGACCGTCGATGATTATCTGGATGGACGGATCCACTTCTCGCATGGCGTCGACGTAGGCAGTCAGACAGTCAATGTAGAACTCCTCGGTGTGATCCCCCTCCGCCTTCTTCATTCGCTTCAGGAGGTTCCAGGTCTCATTGCCGATCTGGAAGTACTTCACGCCGTACGGCATGGACCGGCCGTTCTTGCTGCGCACGGCTGGCCAATCCGCCATGCCCTCGGGCAGCCGTGCCCCAAGTGGAGCATTGCAGTAAGCAACGAGCGATGCTGCCTCCCTCGCCGCCTCTTGCGCGGGCTTGACCCTGAGAATGGCGTTTCCGAAATTGACAACGAGGATTCCGTCTGCGTTGAGGTCCTCAGCCAGGCGAAGGAACTCGTCGTAACCGAAGTTGTTGGTTATCGGATTGCCCGTGTGCCCCCTGCTCTTGGGTCGCCCCGTGGCCCTGCCGGGAACACTGTCTATCATGTCGCGCCAATCGAGGAAGTCCGCGTCCGTGCCCCCAGGGAATCGGATGATGGGGATCTGCGCTTCCCTGAGCAGCTTGACGACCCCCGGCTGAAGATCGCGCGTCCCCGGAGCAAGGCCGGCCTCAGCACCAATCTCGCCGGCCCAACTCGCTCGCTCCATGAACTGGCCGAACATCCGCGCATCGATCCTGTGCAGGACGCGGTTCCTCACAGTGAACTTCATCTCGCTCGCCTCTGCGCCCGCGGCGGCGAACGCGAGCACCACGGCAATCGCGTGCAGCGCCCGCAGTCGTGGTCCAATCATTGTCCTCCCCCCCCATCCTTGCGCTAACTGCGGAATCAACGTCGCTTGCCTGGCGGCAACGGCGTCGTCCACTCGAATCAGCGGCCTGTTGGCTCGTCTTCACCGTGCAGCCATCGAAGGCCACCAGGCCAACCCTTGTCCGCCATCTCCAGGATCGAGCGGTAGTTAATCGCTCGCCCCGCTAACGGCGTAGTCGTAGGCGCCGCGCTCCCACACGAAGTAGTTGGAGACGGCCGCCGCGCGGAACTGGCCTGGCGAAGTGTACGCGGCCGGGCCATGTGATTCCACGAGATCGCGATCGTTCATCAGGTTCCATGTGGTCGCCGGCATGCCGTCCGCGCGGCGGTATACCACAACCGTGCTGGAGTCGACGGCTCCCCATAGGCCGCTGCGGCAGACTTCGACAATCACGTGGCCCGAATAGGCGTTCTCGGTGTCGGCCAGGAAGACCAGGCGGCACGGATGCCCGGCAACCTGGTAGAGGGCGCAGGCGGCCCTGGCCACGTCCGTGCACCAGTCCGATCCCCGGCGGATGATCTCCTCTTCCGTCCCGCCGAGCACCATGCAGTCCAGGTCCTGGGGCGCCCTCTGGCCCAGGCGCGAGCAGAAACGGGCAATGCCGGCGACGCGCTCATCTTCGCAACCAGAATCGCCTACGGCATCCGCGGCGTGCGCCTCGAGCGCCGGCCTCGACCCAGCCGCGTATGCCAGTCCCGTCGGCGTGTGCTGGGCGTAGAGGTAGCCGACCGTCTCCCGGCAGAGCCGGACCATGCGCTCCAGCAAGACTCTATCTACTGATCCTGGCGCATGAGCGTCTCTGCGCAGCATGGTCTCGTAGGCCGGCCCGAACTGCCCGATGCCGGTGTATCTCGACAGGTCCATACTGCTCCTCAAGCCTCCGCGACCAGATGGTCCCAGGCCTGCTCGATGGCTTCCGGGCTGTTCCTCAAGCCGTCGGTTGTCATTGCCTGCAACTCCCCCGCGACGTCTCCCAGGCCTATTGTCTTGCCAGCGGCAGGCCGAAGTACTTCTCCAGAACGTCAAGGACTTGGCCCCATTCCTCATGGCATTCAAGCGCCCGCAGGCGGTGGATTGCCGAGCCTTCCTCGACGCCCGCGTGGATTACGCCCAGGGACGAGACGACCGACAACGGGGCGCTGGGGTCCTTGATCGTCTGGACCTCGAGATTTTCCCAATCCAATAGATCGGGGCAGACAGATCGGATCTTCTGGCCTATTTCCGGTTGCATAACCCGTCCCTCAACCGCGCTGGCGGGGCACGCCGCATTTCATGTGCCGGAGCGCAGATCATCTCGCATGAAGGCGTAACGTCGACGACGCCAACTCCTGCACGCGACCTCTTCTTCTCCAGAACTGTTCCTGACAATGTTCCTCAGTCCTCCTGTAGCGCACTGCAAGTACTTTCACGTACCCGTCAAGAACATACTCATTATCTCCTCGCCCTCGCGTTCGAATCGGTCGGCGGCCTTCACCTCGGACTCAATCTGACCAATCAGGTGTGCCTGAGTGCCGGCGTCTTCCGTCAGAAACAACAGGACGTGACCCACAGCGTAGTAGAGGTCGTGCGCGCACATCGTCAACGGCAAGGCGCGCAACTCGTCTTCACTCAGCCTGGCTTGCCCCTGGAACTCTCTGAGCAGAGAAGCGTTTTCCTGGGGCGTTCTATCCGTATGGAACCAATTGGCGGCCCTGGCGAAGTCGGCGACCCGGGGCTCAAAGGAGAAGCAGTCGAGATCCAACACCACCGCTCCATCTTCCCATATGCAGATGTTGCTGGCCCAGAAGTCGCCATGCGTCACAGTGTGGGGGAGGTCATGTGCACCGTGCTCCCGAAGGAGCCCGTCGAACTCGCGTATGCGCGAGTCCACCTCGGGAAGGAGGTCCAGGAAGGCCTGCCGGTGCGGGCCTCCGGGAGCTTCCTGCCGGGCCCTTTCTATGACCTGTTGCTCTCTTGCGAACCGCGGTAGTTGGTCCAGTGGCACCACCCAGGCCCAGGATTTCCTCCGGCGGAACTCAGATGCCACTCGCTCGATGCCTTCCCGTTCGGGACGAGAGCTGAGCCGCTCGGCACAGGCAATCCATTTGCCCTGCATTGCCGCGAGCACTCGTAAGTCGTCAATGCGATCTCTCTGGCCGGGCCGGCCGTCACACCACGGAAAGAGCGCCCAGAACCGATCGGCTGCGTCGACGAAGGCCGACCCGTCACTCGCGCAAACCGGAACGGAGACGTTCAAGCCTGTCTCGCACATCAGCCGCGCAAGGCGGAACTGCTCCGCCAGCGCCTCGGCAGTGATGTAGGGGTTGAACTGACGCAATGCGTACAGCCGCTCTCCAGCCTGAACCTGAAATGCCACATGCGTGGCCTCGAGTTGGCGAACCAGTGTGACTGCTCCGCGCAGGGAGTAGGCCTCGAGCGCCTCACGTGCCTCTTCACGGGTCGTCATTGCTTCACCAAAGGGAGGAGCGGCAGCCCGTACTCCTCCCAGAGCATACGGCACACGCTCGTTCCAGTCGGCTCCATTCGGTCCTTCCCGGTGGCCGTCCGTCCCGCGCACACACTCCAGAGCATCGCGGGTTCGGCCCTGCTCGGCAGTCAACGCGGCGGCGGCTCATGATTCCTGCTGCCCATCACGGGAACATAACCGAACGCCAATCTCGTACCGTGGCTGCTGTCCAGCATCGAAGAGAACGCGATGGACAGCGAATCCGTACGGGAGTTCCGCGTCTCGATAGAAAGCAACGACATCCTCCCCGTAGCGCTGCTGCTCGCGCAGGTTCGCCTGTCGCTTCCGCTCGTCAACCGCGGGGACGAGCCGCTGCTGCGAGTAATTCCAATCGCAGATGAAGTGCAGCAGCAGGTGGCCCCACTCGCCGTCAGGCGCTGAGTCACGAAGGCGCCCGGGAATCTGGCCGGGCACGTAGAACTGAAACTTGAACCATCTGTCCGTGTTGGCGTCAGCCAGGAGAGACGCGTGCCCCTTGAGTGCCGCGAAGCGGGGTATCCAGATCCTCCGCTCCGCAGGATCATAGATCCCGACGTGGGTGTACGTGGCGTCGAACGCATCGGTCGCGTACTCGGGAAGGACACCGTCCAGCAGATCCGCGCGCTGCAGTATCCACGGACGCAGTCCCCGCGCTGCGGCGCGCTGCACCCGCCGGCTGGAATCGGAAAGCGCGGCGACAAGGAGCGGGATGACTCCCTCGTCCCGACAGACCTGAGCAATCCCCCCGCCGGCCTTCGCGCTGACTGAGTCCAGCGCCCGCAGCCGCACCGTCACACGTGGGTCAGCCAACTGCTGGCGCAACTGGTCCAGGAAGGGCTCTCTCATACGAGGTCCTTTCGAAGTTGCGCGAGTATACGGCAATCTGCACTCGGCGGCAATTCTGGAACGAGTTGACACAGCCATCAGGCAGCGAGAACGGCCAGCAATGGACCGGCTTCGATTCGCAGCCGTGAGCGCGGGGCAAGCGCCCTCCGGCATGCTGAATGGCCTATTGTGTCGGAGGTCCCCCTGGCGCTGCAACCGCGCCTCGTTGATAAATGGAGGTTGGCCGATTAGGATAGCGCTCTCGAGTTCGAGGCCTGGATCAGTGTGCCTATCGCCAGCAGAGGACAGCATGACTGCAGGAGGTCCATCGGCGGGAGAGGTGAAGCGGTTGATGGAGCGCACGGAGAGCTATCTGACGGACGTGCTGCTCCCGTTCTGGGTCGAGCGCTCCCCCGATGCGGAGTGCGGAGGTTTCCTGACCTACTTCGATGAATTCGGGCGACGCACGGGCGAGACCACGAAGACGTTTCTGATGCAGATTCGCATGCTCTTCACCATAGCGAGCGCCCACCGGGCGGGTTACGGCGGGGGCCGGTGCGGCGAGTTGGCCCGCGCCGGTGCGGACTTCATCCTCGAACATTACTGGGACGAGGAACGGGGCGGTTGGTACTGGATCGCCGACCGGGAGGGCCGTCCGCTGGTGAAGGACAAGATCGGCTACGGCCAGTGCTTCGCCATCTACGCCTTCAGCGAGCACTTCCTGGCCACCGGAGACCAGCGAGGCCGCGAAGCCGCACTGGCCAGTTACTCCGCGGTGATGGAAAACATGGCCGACAGCCGATATGGCGGCTTCCTGGAGATCATGGATGAGAACTGGCAGCCGGCCGGCCCGGGGCGCGCCGGAGGCGACCGCAAGTCGATGGACGTCCACATGCACATGATGGAGGCCCTCACACGGCTCTACGAGATGACAGGTGAGGCAACGCATCGGCGTCGGCTACAGGAAGTGATAGACTTGATCACCGACCGCATGATCGAGCCCGAAACCGGTACCGGGTACATGCAGTTCGGCCTGGATTTCGAGCCCCTTCCGGCGATTGACTTCGATGTCGAATGGGGCCGCGACGCCGAGCCGGAGGATGGGGGAAGCCGGCCGCTGGACCATACTTCCCCCGGACACAACGTGGAGTTCGCGTGGCTCTTGCTCCACGCGATGGATACGTTGGGCAGGCCCCGGGAGGATTACGCAGAGACGGTCAGAAAGATATGCGACCACTGCGTGGAATACGGCATCGATTGGGAATATGGCGGCGTCTATGCCGAAGCGCCGATGGACCGCCCCACGCAACTGACAGAGAAACAGTTCTGGCAGCAGGCCGAGGTGCTGGTAGGGATGCTCGACGCCTACTCCCTCCTGGGCGAGCCGAGGTACTGGCAGGCGTTCCGGAACGTTTACGACTTCGTCTTCGACCGCTTTGTGCTCATGGAAGCGGGCGGCGAGTGGTACGAAAGGCTCGACCGGGAGGGCAACCCGATCGATCGGGCGCTTGGACACGCCTGGAAGATCTCTTATCACACCGTGCGGTCAATGGTCCAAACCACAAAGCGACTGCGCGCCCTTGCCGAGCGGTGCTGAACCCGCAGAAGCGCCACCGGAGGCCCGGCGATCTGCGCCGGCACCAGCGGCGCGCAAGGCAATCACTAAAGCGAGGTACGCGGGGAAACCGCACCCCATGAAGACCGATCATCTGAAAGAGATACTGGCAGGGATCGAAGGAGTCGATGTGGCCGTCTGCGGCGACTTCGCCCTGGATGCCTACTGGATTCTGGACCCCGAGGGGTCAGAGGTCTCTGTCGAGACCGGGCTGCGGGCCCAGGCTGTGCAGCAGCAGCGATACACCCTCGGGGGTGCCTCGAATGTGGTGGCCAACATGCTTGCTCTCCGGCCCCGGTCGGTGCTCGCGATCGGGGTGGTGGGGGACGATGTCTTTGGACGGGAGCTGACCCGCCAGTTGAGCGTGGCCGGAGCCGATACGAGCGGCCTCGTGGTGCAGGAAGAGGATTTCGACACGGTGACCTTTGCCAAGCGCTACCTCAATCGCGAGGAACAGGTCCGCATCGATTTCGGTGCTCACAATCGGCGCAGCTCCCCGACGAACCGCCAACTGCTGGCGCATCTCCGGGATGCCGTGGATCGCTGCGACGCGGTGGTGCTCAACCAGCAGGTGCCCGGCAGTCTGGATAGCGAGGAATTCATCCGGGAAGCGAATGCACTTTTCGAAGCCCATGACCGCCAGGTCATAATGGTTGACTCCAGGCACTACAGTCACCGGTTTGACCGCGTTATCCGCAAGACCAACGAGCTGGAAGCCGCGCGGCTCACGGGCGTGGAGGCAGAGCCGGGAGGCGTGTTCCCGGTCGAACAGGTGCAGCGCTGGGCACAGACCCTGTACAAGCAGTCCGGCAGGCCCGTGTGTGTCACGCGTGGGGAGCGGGGCATGCTTGTGGTGGACGCAGAAGGGGTTCACGTGGTGCCCGGCGTCCACCTGGTGAAGAGCCTCGATCCGGTGGGTGCGGGGGATACGGTGACGAGTGCTCTGGCCTTGAGCCTGGCGGCGGGCGTGAAAGCGCCGGAGGCCGCTGAGTTCGCCAACTATGCGGCAGCCGTAACTGTGCAGAAGTTGTTCCGAACCGGCACTGCCTCTCCCGAGGAGATCCTCCAGCTTGCGGCCGATCCCGATTTCATTCACCACCCCGAACTCGCGGAGGACATTCGCCGCGCTCGCTACTGGGGAGACACTCACATCGAGCTCTGCTATCCGGCCGACCAGATGCCGCGCGGAAAGATAGAACATGCGCTGTTCGATTTCGACGGCACGGTCAGCGTCCTCCGAGAGGGATGGGAAGCCGTGATGGAGCAGGTAATGCTGCGGCTCATCCTGGGAGGGCAATACCAGAACGCGGACGAGGACCTCGTCCTCCGGGTGCGGGAGCGCGTTTGCGACTACATCGATAAGTCCACCGGCATCCAGACCATCCTGCAGATGGAGCACCTGGCCGAATTGGTGAGGGAATTCGGGGTTGTCCCCGAAGATCAGGTGAAGGACAAGCACGCATACAAGCAGATCTACGACCAGGCACTGATGCAGATGGTCGGCGCCAGGATCGAGCGGGTCCAAAGCGGGCAGCTCGATGTTTCGGACGTCGCCATCAAGGGCGCCGTCGAACTGCTGCGATCGCTCGCGGACAGGGGGGTGCGGCTGTATCTGGCCAGCGGCACCGACCGGGAACACGTGGAAAGGGAGGCAGGCGTGCTGGGCGTGGCGCAGCTTTTCAGCGGCGGCATCTACGGGGCTGTCGGGGACGTGAGTCGCTACTCGAAGAAGAAGGTCATCAAAGAGATCATCCGGGACAACAACCTGGCCGGCCCCGAGCTGATGGTCTGCGGTGATGGGCCGGTCGAGCTGCGCGAATGCCGAAAGAACGGCGGCCTTGCCGTGGGGGTAGCCAGTGACGAGGTGCGTCGCTACGGATTGAATCGGCAGAAACGCATCCGCCTGGTCAAGGCCGGAGCACACTTGATCGTGCCTGACTTCTCCTGCCCGGAGCCTCTGCTCAGCTTTCTGTTTGAGCGAACCTAACACGACGTCGGCGCCAGCAGCGGCTGCAACACAAAGGCCATGGAGAACGTGTTGGGGCTCGTGGAGCGCCGCTCGCTCAAGCTCGGGGACCTGGCCGGGAAGTGCTACCCGCTGGCCGACCTCGAGCGCGACGGGCTCGAGGCCTTCTTCACCGATCGACATCTCCGCCCGGTGCTCTGCCCGTCGGACTGAGCGTCAGGCCCTTACTCCGGCCATTCCATGATGATGCACTTTCGGGTCGGCCCGGGGTGTTTGGCTTTGAATTGGGCGCGCTCCGCCTCCCCCAGAAGCAGTGCGGGCGCGCGACCCGCGCAATTGCCAGAGGGCAAGGAATTGTGATAGATTCGCCCCCTTAAGCGGCAACTGGCGCACTGTGCGTAGCGTCTGGCTCTAGCCGGAGATTCCCCGCGGCCTGATAGGTTCCTGTGTGGCCTGCCTGGCGATGCAGCATCTAGATTCCAGGCAGTCTGCATCGGATCCTTCTATTGCGGAGGCAGCCGTGCAGCCGAACACGCGAGCAGCAAGCAGATCCGCGGCAATCATGGTCCTCGCGCTCCTGGCGGCCGTCACCGCCAATGGGTCCGCTGCCGGACCGGACGCGGCCACCCCCGAGGCTCAGGCCGCCAGCACCGTCATCCTGAACACCTACGGAATCTGGCGCTTCCACTGCACCCTCGGACCTCCCGTGCTGGCCTCGGGCGAGGCCGTTCAGCTCAGGCACGTCTGGCTGAACTACAAGACTCCCGGGCCGGCGCCGGACTGGATGAAGCCGGACTTCGATGATCGCTTCTGGGAGCGCGGCCCGGCGCCCCTGGCCGTGAAGTCCGCCCTTGTCTCAAAGCTCTGCCTGCGCGGCAAGTTCACCGTCACCGACCGCCTGGCCGTCAAGGGGCTCTCGCTCTCGGTCGGCTATCGAGGCGGCCTGGTCGTCTACGTCAACGGCAAGGAAATGCACCGCGAACACGTCGCACCGGGCGAGACGCTTGCCGAAGGCCCCGCGGGCGCCGAACGGGATCTGACCGACCTGCCGATCCCCACGGACCTGCTTCGCAAGGGCATGAACGTCATCGGACTGGAGATCATCCGAGCGCCCTACCCCGCTCAAACCGAGGACAACGTCTATGAGGCCAACTCGTGTGAGATCCTCCGCGCCCGGCTCACGTCCGCCGGCTCCTCGGGCATCGTCCCGAACGCCTTCCGCCCCCGGGGCTTCCAGGTCTGGAACGCCGACTCCATGGCCGAGGATGTCAACGTTGACTTTGGCGACCGGGCCGAGCCGCTTCGACCGGTGGTGATCATCGGGGCTCGCAACGGAAGTTTCACCGGCAAGGTAGTCGTCGGCTCCGCTCAGGCCATTGACGGGCTCGGGGCGACCCCGGCGGAGCTGAAGGCCGCCGACGGCGCGACGATCCCCGCCTCCAACGTCCGCATCCGCTACGGGCTTCTGTGGGGCGTTCACAACCTGATCAACGCGGGGAATCGCAGGTTCCCCGAGCCCTATCCCACGTGGGGGGCGGCCCGTCTGGGTGCCCTGGCCGAAAGGCCGCTCGACCGGGTCGACGTCCTGGTCCCCGAGCGTGACCCCTGGGCGGCGGCAGTGGCCAAGGACATCAAACAAGTGCCGGTAGTCAACGGCGCCGTCGTCCCCATCTGGATCACCGTCAAGGTCCCCGGTTCCGTCCCCGGCGGCACCTACACCGGTTCCGTCCGAATCGAGGCGCAGGGGCAGGACCCGGTCCAGGTCCCCATCGAACTCCGCGTCGCCGACTGGGTCCTGCCGGACACCGACGACTTCCGCACGTGGACCGACTTGATCCAGTGTCCCGACACCCTGTCGCTTGAGTACGACGTCCCCCTGTGGTCGGAGAAGCACTTCGAGTTCATCGCGCGGTCGTTCAAGCTTATCGGCGAGACCGGCTGCCGCACCGTCTACGTCCCGCTGATCGCCCACACCAACCTGGGCAACGAGGAATCCTACGTCCGCTGGATCAAGAAGGGCGACGGCTACACCTACGACTTCTCCGTCATGGATCGCTACCTCGACGTCGCCACGCAGAACATGGGCAAGCCCGCGCTGGTCATCTTCGTCGTCTGGGAAGTCTACATGGTGCCCCCCGGCGACTCTGGCGAGAAGAGGCGCTCGCGCCAGAAGCAGATGGCCGAGTATGTCGAGAAGACGGCCGGCTCCATCGGACACGGACCCATGGTCACCGTCCTGGACCCAGCCACGGGGCAGACCAGCCTGGAGACGCTGCCCCCCCACTTCGACGCTGACGCCAGCCGTCCGCTGTGGGGGCCCCTGTTCGAGCAACTCCGCGCGCGCATGCGCCAAAGGGGCCTGGAGGACGCGATGATGCTGGGCCTCCAGTGCGACGCGTGGGCAAGCAAGGAGGAGCACGAACTCTTCAACGAGATCACGGGAGGGCTGCCCTGGGTCCTGCACTCCCACGAGGGGTTCGTGTCGAGCTGGCATGACATGGACAAGCCCGAGACGAAGCTGATGCACGGGATCTCCAAGATCGGCTACCAGGCCCGGGTGTGGGCGGTTACCTTCTCGGACGACAATGCGGATCGGGGGAAGGGATACAAGGGCGGCGTCGAGAGTCACATGGGATGGGCGCGGCCGGACCTGGTGGCCCTGTTCGACCGCTTCTCCCGCGAGCTCCACCCCAACGTCCGCTGGCGCCACCTGGCCGAGGCCACCATCACCGGCTCGCAGCGCGGCAACGGACGCCTCGGCGCGGACTACTGGAAAGTGCTGAGGGACAAGCGCGGTCGGCGTGTCGGCCGGTCGCACGACCGTTACCCCGAGAGCACCTGGCGGAATCTCTTCATCGCGGACGCGCTGCTCGCGCCGGGTCCGGACGGCCCTGTCGCCAGCGACCAGTTCGAAGCTTTCCGCGAGGGCATCCAGGAGTGCGAAGCGCGCATCGTGATCGAACGGGCCCTCAGCGATGAAGCGCTCAGGGCGCGGATCGGCGCCGACCTGGCCCGCCGTTGCGAGGACTACCTCCGGGACCGCCACATGCTGATGTGGCTGAGCCTGAGCGACTTGCAGCTCTTCTACGACCATCCCGGGGCTACGTGGGGGCCGCGCTACCTGGCTGCCGCGTGGCGGGGGATGCCCAACAACGGCGGGAGCCACTGGTTCCTCAGTTCCGGCTGGCAGCTCCGCACCGAGCAGCTCTACACACTGGCAGGTGAGGTCACGAGGCGGCTCGGAAAGCAATGACGGCGCAGGGCGCCTTGAACTACACCGTTGTGTGCACCTGCCTCACCGGGCCGCGCCCTCCGATGCAGCTTCGCCTTCCCGGTAGCGTTTCACCGCCTCCCACGCTACCTCCTGGAGGAACCTGGCCGTCTGCTGCTTGACTTGCACCTGCCCGCCCATGGTGGCCATGCACGGGTGGCCCACAGGCGAGCGGCCCGTCAGAACGGCGTAGAACACGCACGCCGTGAGGTAGCTGCCGGCCGCGCCGGGGTGATGCCCGTCGTTCACGTCGTGGAGCGCCAGGGCGGGCCTCCTTTCGCGGGCGATCTGCCAGGCGGGCCCCGCAGGCACGAAGAGCGCGTCCATCTGTCGAGCCACCTCGAGCTGGGCCTGGGTGCGGGCCTCCTGATCCTCCGGCTTCGCCTCGCGCGAGACCCACAGGCAGTAGACCATCGCCTTCGCCCCGCCGTCCCGCACCGCCTGGTGGAAGGCGCGGGTCACTTCCGGCTCACCGGTCGTTCCCTGCACCACGTAATCGAAGCCGCCGTTCCGTATCCGTTCCAGCACGTCGGTCTCGTTGACGAAGTACTCGAGGTGCGCGCCGCCTCTTAGCGCGTGCTCGGGGATGAGGCGTATCTCCGACTGGCCGCTGTTGACCATGGCCGCCACGGTCTCGGGCAGGATCCAGAACCCGGTGTAGCTGTGCCCCACGAAGAGGATCTTCACGGGCTTGCCGTCCGCGGCGACGGAACGACAGGCCGGGACCATCGCCGGACCGAAGGCCGCCGGGTCGGTGAGCTTGCTGACGCGGCTCTGGGCCGCGGGCGTCCGCAGCACCTCGATGCCGTTGACGGCCACGTTTTCGGTCTTCGTCTCGAAAGCGACTTTGAGTTCCCCGTCCGACACGGTCACTCCCGACACTTCCATGACGGACGGGCGGGCGAAGCCGCCGCCTTCCTTATACGGGTCGAAGTCGCTCAACACCCGCCGTCCCTGCACGGACACGTGAAACTCGCGCAGCCCGGGCCGGTAGTTGTTCGCGTGCGTCTCCGCGAAGTGCAGCCGCACCGTGTAGACGCCCTGCGGCACGCGGAACCGGTAATGCTTGACCCCGTACCGCTCCGTGAAGTAGACCTGGCGCGCCGGAACGTCCGGGACGGGCAGCACCGGATCTCGCGCCGCCACCTGGCCTCCCTCCGCACCCCAGCCTGCGTCCTCGCTCCACTCCTGGTCCGCCTGCCACGTCGCTCCGTTCTCGTCTGCGAAGGGCTTGCCCGCCCCGCAGTTGACGCGGTAGAGCCTCTCCCCGACGGACGCCGCAAAGACCGGGCCCGCCGCGAGCGCCGCCACCAGCAATGCTCCAAACAGGTGTCCCACAGCCGCCTCCCATGAAGTGAGCCGTGGCAAGGCCAAGCCACGAGGCTTTCAGTGCGTGGAGTCGACCACCCTCCCATTCGCGCTGGTCCACGCCTGTCGGGGGACCGCACACTAAGCTGGTCCTGGCTGGCGGGGACGCCCATTCTCCTTTTCGCGCCTGCCCTCACGGGCGGCGAGGCAGTATGAATGCGGGCTGTCCCCATCGTTCGCCCACGCTGGCTCTCGATGACTCTGTCTTTTCGGTCTCGCTTCCTTGGCTAAAGTCGTTCGTCTTCCAACCTCAAGCTGCCTTGCGCAGGCTGCTCGGATCGTAGTCCTTCTGGTACTTCAAGAGGTGGTAGGCAATGCTCAGCAGCTTGCGCGTCAGCGCCACTGTCGCGGTCTTTTTGCCCCGGCGGCCAGCCACTCGCCAAAACCAATCCCGCAGCGGCCCTGCATCCAGACGCTCGTCATGGGCCACGCGGTGAGCTATCTGCACCCAGACGGCGCGAAGCTCGCAGAGGAGCTTCGCGTCGATCTTGTCGGTCTTTCGCCGGCTCTCGGCGATCAGCTTCA
>CAZSET010000078.1:0-15589 GCA_964605915.1 uncultured candidatus Brocadiaceae bacterium
CCCAAGCGAATTCTATCACAGACACAAAGCCACTTTTCGGCCGCGCTTCTAGCGCGGTCGCACTGAGTGAGTAAGTGAGCGGCCCGGGATCGAAAATGATAGTGGGCGAGGATGGTCTGCCGAAGGGGAGGCCTAAGGCCCGAAGAGATAGATGGTTAACAACCCAAACGACGACAAGCGCAGCGCCCCCGAACAAAGGACAAAAACAACGATGTCGCCCTAAAGTCCCTTGACCGCTGGCAGCCTTTCAGAGATAGGGGCACGGCGCGCAAGGTGTCTCAGAACACATGGAAAGTCGACTCTAACGCGGGCCTCCTCAGAAGCGGTATGGGTGAATGCGGCACTGTTTGTGAGCATGGTGACCAGATCCGCAGCGGCTCATGCGCTGCCGCTGCAGCGCTATGGCCCGCCAGGCTCCAGCACCAGTTGGCCCCCGGCCCACCATCGGTGGAGTTTCCGCAGGTTCAGCACCACGCAGAGCAGCGACCATTGGCTGCGGACCTTCTCCAGCCCGCTCACCGTCCAGCGTCGGAATCCTTCGTTGGCCTTGACCCAGCCGAAGGCCACCTCCACTATCTGCTGGCGCTTGGCGAGCGCCTCCGCATTGTCCCCAGGGCGCTGCCTTTCCACCTGCCGCACGACCGCTTCGTAGTGGGGCCCCTTTTCGATGGAGCGTCCTCGCCTCTCGCGGCTGCAGCGGGCCGAAACGGAGCAGTCCCGCTGATGCTTGCACCGATACACGCCAATGCGCACGTCCTTTTTGTGCCTGGCCGGCTTGGTCCGCTCAAAGACCAACTCCCGGCCCCGGGGGCAGATGAAAACGTCTCTTTCGCCATCGTAGCGAAACTGGGATTTGTGAAACGGATTCCCCCCGCCCTTCACCTGAGGCGGGGCGTTGACCAGGACCGAGTGGCCCTTCTGCTCGGCCTCGGCAAGCTGCGGGGGGTTCCAGTACCCGCCGTCGGCCACAGTCTGGCGCGCCGTGCCGCCCTGGGTCGATTCCACCTGCTGGAGCATCGGGCCCAGCTGCTCGCTGTCGGCAGCCTCGTCGGTCACGTCGGCCGCCACCACCAGGCCGCTCTGCTCATCGACCACAGCCTGGGCGTTGTAGGCGAACTTCACCTTGCCTTCGCAGAGCATCATCCGGGCCTCCTGGTCGCCCGGATGGAGGTGGTCGGTCTGGACCTTGTCCATCTGGGCCAGGGCCTCTCGGATATGCTCCCGCCGGCTGCGGGCGTCCTGAAGCTCCTGGGGCATGCGATACTCCGGCTCGGACTGCTCTTGCTGGCGGGCCGACTCAATCTCCTGGGTGATCTGCTCGATCGCCTCGTCCACGTCCTCGAGCGCCTCCAGCAACTGCTGGCGGTGCCAGGCGGTGCGCCCACTGACCCTGGCGGCGATCTTGGTCCCGTCCAGCGCATGCAGCACCATCCCGACCAGCCCGCTCTGGGCGGCCACCCCCAGGGCCTGCTTCAGAAGGCCGCGCATCGCCTGACGGTTGACGTCCCAGAAACGCCAGATCGTGTTGTGATCGGGGTAATTCATCCCGGTCAGCCATATCACCGGCAGCACGTTGTAACATGCCCACTCCAGAGGCCGGGTGCTGCGGATCCGCTCGAAATACCCGTAAAGCCAGACTTTGAGCAGAAGGTCCGGCGCGAAAGGCGCACGGCCGGTTCGACACTCGGGCATCCTGACGCCCAGGGCCTCCAGGTCCAGCAGATCCACAAAATCGCGTATAAAGCGCGCCGGATGATCGGGTGGCAGCCACTGGTCCAGGCTCGGCGGCAAAAGCAAGAGCTGCTCATAATCGGCCCGGATCGGATCTGGCATTCTCAGGCTCCCTTCAGTCGAGTCCGCAGCAACGCGCCTAATGTAGCACAAATGTAAAAGGAGCGCCGCGAGTTTTGAGACACCTTGCCCGCCGTGCCCCTACGAAAGCGGATGGGACTTGCCAGTATGGCGGACGCGCGATGGCCACTCGGCACGTCTACGACGCCGCCTCGGCTTGACAACCACTAACTTCAAAGCTGAAGCTCCACTGGGTCGCCCCTATACTGAGGGCCACAACACAGAGGTTCGGCCCTGGGCCGGGCCAGCACACCAAAGGCGCAGGGAACACGACGCTAGTTTCTTGCGGCTTTTTCTTTCGGCAGGCGGTGGGAGCAGACACGAGCGGCGAGGGAAGGAGACAGGTCAACGTGTTGCTACTCGGCACATAGCGGCAGCCGTGGGCGCGACCCCCATACCGGGCCCTTCGCTGAAGGGGACAGAGTGAGTGCGCTTCGGCAGGCTTAGGGCATCCGGTGCGGCGCCTCCCATCTGAGTGGCTTGCCATGAGTAAGGCGCCCGACCCGGGGGGCGTCGGGCGCCGCATCGAATGGTAGCCCCAAGGGGATTTGAACCCCTGTTTTCGGAATGAGAGTCCGATGTCCTGGACCGGGCTAGACGATGGGGCCGCTGATGTCAAGAATGGCTGAGGATCCAGGATTCGAACCTGGAATGCCTGATCCAGAGTCAGGTGTGTTGCCGTTACACCAATCCTCAACTCATCGGGCGATTATAGGGGACCCGCAGCCCCTTTTCAAGCCGCACGTCCCGGCCGCAGCCGGCCGCCACGGGGGCGGGCACCGGTTTTGCTTGTGTCCGAGGTGCGCGATTCATTATGGTATCCCGTGCGGCTGTCCAGGCATCTCAAATGACAGCGAGGGCCCCCGTGGCCAGCATCGAGCAGGCGCACGATGGGCCGTCCGAGAACGGGCTGGACGTGTCCCTCGTCGTGCCCATGTACAACGAGCAAGAGAATGCGGCCGCGTGCTACGAAGACGTCACGGGCGCGATGGCCGACACCGGGCTTGCCTATGAGCTGATCTTCGTGGACGACGGCAGCACGGATCGGACGCTCGACTCGCTCCGGGGGGCGGCGGAAGGCGACGCGCGCGTTCGGATCGTGCAACTGCGGCGCAACTTCGGCCAGGCGGCGGCGCTGGAAGCGGGCTTCGACCTGGCCCGCGCAGACGTCGTCGTGCCCCTGGACGGGGACCTTCAGAACGATCCGCGCGACGTGCCGCGCCTGCTGGCCAGGCTGGAGGAGGGGCAGGGCTACGACGTGGTGAGCGGCTGGCGCAAGAGCCGCCAGGACAGCCTGGGCCGGAAGATCCCCAGCCGGATTGCCAACTGGCTCATCAGCCGCATCACGGGCGTGCGCCTGCACGACTACGGCTGCACGCTGAAGGCATACCGCCGCAGCGTCCTTCAGGACGTGAGGCTCTACGGGGAGATGCACCGCTTCATCCCGGCCTTCGTGCACTGGGTGGGGGGCAGAGTGACGGAGGAGCCGGTGAACCACCGCCCGCGCAGGGCGGGCAGGGGCAAGTACGGCCTGGAGCGCACTTTCCGCGTCCTGCTGGACCTGATCACCGTCAGGTTCATGATGAAGTACCTGACCAAGCCCCTCTACTTCTTCGGCAAGGTGGGCCTGGCCGCGTTCCTGGGCGCCTTCGCCGTGCTCGGAGTCGTCCTGGTTCAGAAGCTGGGCTATGACTGCGACATGACGGGTAACCCGCTGCTCTACCTGAGCGTGGCGTTGCTGCTGATCGGCGTTCAGTTCGTCCTGATGGGCCTGATCATGGAGATCCTCACCAGGACCTACCACGAGTCCCAGGGGCGCAGGACGTATGCGATTCGGGCCGTCTTCTCCGGTCAGTCGGGCGAAGCGCCAGAGCAGGCCCCCGTCGGGCCCCCCGGGCAAGGCGGACGACCGAACGGGGGGAAGGATTCGTGCGGATCCTGATCCTCAACTACGAGTTCCCTCCCGTCGGCGGCGGCGGCGGAGTCGCAACGTTCCAGCTTGCCCGGCAATGGGCGCGTGACCACGAAGTAGACTGCCTGACCTCCCACATGAAGGGCCTCAGGCGCCGTGAGGTGATAGACGGCGTGTGCGTCCATCGCGTGCCGGTGCTGGGAAGGAGGCGGAGGCAGACGGCTTCCCTGCTCTCGATGCTGTGCTACCCGGCCAGCGGCCTGATGCCGGCGCTGGCGTTGTGCCGGCGTCGGGGCTACGACGTTGTGAACACGCACTTCGCCATCCCGACGGGACCGCTCGGGGCGGCCGTGTCCGCGCTATGGGGCGTCCCGAACGTGGTTTCCGTCCACGGGGGGGACGTTTACGATCCGACGAAGCGCCTGTCGCCGCACCGGTTCCGTCCGACGGGATTCGTCGTGCGGCAGGTTCTCCGCAGGGCGGCTTTGATCGTCGCCCAGTCCTCGGACACGGCACGACGGGTCGTGGAGTACTACGGCCGCAACCTGGCGGCTAAGGTGCGAATCGTGCCGCTGCCGTTCGAGCCGCCCGCCGAGCCGGTCACGCAGGACCGGACGGAGCTGCGGCGGGAGCTGGACCTCGACGCATCGACCACCTATCTCATATCCGTGGGCAGGCTGGTGCGCCGCAAGGCCTACGATCGCCTGATCGAGGGGCTGGCGTTCCTGCCGGCCGGCGTCGCGCTGGTGCTGGTGGGCGACGGGCCTCTGCGGGACGAACTGGCGGCGCTGGCTCGCGAGCAGGGCCTGGCCGACCGCGTCCGCATGGCCGGCTACGTCAGCGAGCGGGACAAGTACCGCTACCTCGCCGCGGCCGACGTGTTCGTGCTCTCTTCTCACCATGAGGGGTTCGGGATAGCGCTGCAGGAGGCGATGCACGCCGGCCTTCCCATAGTGGCGACCTCGTGCGGCGGGCAGACCGACCTTCTGGAGCAGGGCGTCAACGCCCTGCTCGTCGAATCGAACGAGCCGGAGGTGCTGGCAGATGCCGTGAAGGCGATAATCGGGCAAGCGCCTCTGCGCCGCCGGATGTCTCGCCAGAATCGGCAGAAGGTTAGGCTGTTCGCCCCGGAGCCCCTTGCCGCGCGCTACGTGGAGGTCTTCCGGGAGGCGGCGGCCCGTAAGATTCCCGCGTACCGCCGGTCCGATGCCACAGCGCTGCGGGCGAGCGAACTCTCTGGGTGGAGAAGGCAGTGAACAAACTTCTGATCATCGGCATTGACGGTGCGGACTGGGAGCAGACCTCCGAGTGGATGAGCGCCGGCGGGCTTCCGGCACTCGGCCGGTTGGCAGAGGAGGGCACCTGGGGTCCGCTGCGCTCCACGCTGCCGCCGGTCAGCAGTCCCGCCTGGGCCACGATGACCACCGGCGTGGCACCGGCCCGCCTCGGCGTCTTCGACCTGACGGTGCCCGACGGCTACGGCAAGCGGATCGTGAACGCGAATGACGTCGGCTGGCCACGCCTGTGGGACTACGTGGGCGCCAACGGCGGCAGCTCCGTGATCGTCAACGTGCCCGTCACCTTTCCGCCGCGGCCGATGGCGGGGACGCTGGTCTGCGGCTTCCTCAGCCCGGAGGATGCCGATTACACCTACCCGACCGCAGTGGGCGAGGAGCTGACCCGGCGCTTCGGCTATCGGCCGGGCCACCCCACGTCGCAGCGCGGCAAGCTGCGCGAGGTGCGCCGTCGGCTGGCGGTAACGCTGTTCCTGCTGAGCAGCCGTCCCTGGGACCTGGCCATGGTGGTTTTCAGCGCCACAGACTGGGCCCAGCACGACCACTGGCACGACCGGCGCTACGTGGAGGACCTCTTCGGCGAAGTGAGCTCGGCAGTCGGCGAGATCATCGAAGCCGCCGATGCGGAGAACGTCGCCGTTGTCTCGGATCACGGCTTCTGTGGGGCCGAGCGCATCCTCAACGTCAATCGCTTGCTCGCCGAACTCGGCTTCCTGCGCTACGGTGAGGGCTCCGGGTCAGGTACCTACGCGCCCAATCCGGCCCTGGTGAAGCGCGGTCCCGGCGGAGGCGCCCTGGCCGGGGCTCTGCGGCGGATCGTGCGCCCGCGGCTGCTGCTTGGGGCTGTTCATCGCCTCGGCCTGGACCGCGCCCTGAACATCGTGCCCGGCTTCCTGTGGCGCGCCGCCAAGTCAGGTTTGGAGGTCTGGGACACGCCGATCGACTGGTCACGAACGCGGGCCTACCTCTACAACGGCCTGCCGCAAACGATCCGCATCAACCTGGCCGGTCGGGAGCCGGAAGGCATTGTGGCGCCCGATGAATACGATGCCCTGTGCGGCGAGTTGGTCTCGAGGTTTCAGGATTTCGCCGATCCCCTGGACGGAGAACGGATCTTCACGCGTGTCCTCCGCCGGGAGGAGGCCTTCCCTGGCGCCGACCCCGCCGTCGCCCCCGATCTTGTGTTCCAGGTCCGAGACGACGCTTACCTCGTCTCACCCGCAGACCATCCGCAGGTGGTGTGGCGCACCGGTCGGGCCCGCGGCAGGCATCGGGAGCGGGGCATCTACGTGCTGCAGGGCCCCGCATTCCGGCGAGGGGAGGGCCCCGAAGCCAGGCTGGTGGACATGACCCCGACATTGCTCTGTGCTATGGGCCTGGCGATTCCCACCGGGATCGACGGACGCCCGGCAGAGGACCTCTTGGCACCGGGTACCCCGCCCGCTGAACAGACGGACTACGGGCTGGAACTCGGGCAGGCTGGCACGCCGGAGGACGCGCCGGAGGTGCGGCGTCGCCTGCGGGACCTGGGGTACATATGAGGGGAGGACCGCTGGAAACCGAACCCGCGAAGACGGACTGCGGGCGTAAGGGCGTCGGGAAAGCCTTTGGCTACGTCCGTGTGCTGGTAGCGACAGGCTTGCTGTGCTTGCTGCTGTGGTTGATCCCCGTGGGCCAGGTGGCCGGCCATGCAGCCGCGGCGCGACCGAACCTGATGGCGCTGGCCGTGGCCATCGGCTTCGCCACCATCTGCGTCTCGGCGATCAAGCTCTGGCTGCTGCTGCGCGTGCGCGGATGCCGTCCGACCCTCCTGGCCACGCTTCGCGCGTACTACGTGGGCACGTTCTTCAACAACTTCCTGCCGACCAGCGTGGGCGGGGACGTGGTGAAGGTAGCCGAGCTGAGGTCTGCGGGGGTGGAGCCGTCCGATGGCGCGCCGGCGGTGGTAGTCGAGCGCGCGAGCGGCGTGGCGGTGGTGATGGGGCTGGCGCTGGCAGTTGCGCTCGGGGCGCCGGGCCTCTTTCGGCAGCTCGGACTCGGGCCGGCGCGCCGGCCGGTGGCCGCGATCGCCGGAGCCGCACTCGTCATGCCGGTGGTGCTTTACGCCCTGTGGCTGCGCGGGCTGAAGGACTGGCTCAAGGGCCGCCGCGAGAGCCGCCTCTGGGGCAGCCTGTACTCCGTAGTCGAGAGCTTCTACGTTTACAAGGACCGGCCGGCGGCCGTGATAGCTGCCGTGGGGCTCTCGGCGGTCTTCTATGCCCTGTTGGCCGCCAACATTGCCCTTGTTGCGACGGCCGTGGGCGCCCCGGTTGGCTGGCAGCAAGCCGCCGGGATCGTGCCCCTGGTCAAGATCCCGGAGATGATGCCCGTCAGTGTCGGCGCCCTAGGCGTGCGCGAGGGAGCCATGAGCTATTGCGTGGCCAGGCTCGGCGCCGAGCCGGCCAGGGCCGCCGCAGTGGCCCTTATCCTTCGGCTCATCACCTGGCTGAACTCGGCCGTTGGCGGTCTCGCGTACGCCGTGGCTCGCCGGCCCCCGACGCACGGCGCGGAGACAGCATCTGGAGGTCGCGATGCCTGATGCCCAGGCGACCGGCGATGCCGCGCGCAAGCGCCGCGTGCACGCACTGGCCCTTTCCCTGCTTGTCATGGCCTTTCTGGCTGCGTTCACCCGTCCGCGGGTTGAGAGCCAGAACGAACTCTCGCGGTTCGTTGCGGTGGATGCCCTGATCCTGCGCGGGGAGTTCAACGTGGACGACTCTCCGGTGGCCACGCGGGTCGTTGAGGCGCAGGGCCGGCGCTTCTACCACATGATCGACATGGTCTACAACAAGCGCGACGGTCACTTCTACTCCTCGAAGCCGCCCGTGCTCACGCTGCTGCTGGCCGCCCCGGCCGGCCTGGCCCGAGCCCTGGGGGCGGAGTTCTCGTTTACGGAGCCCGGCTCGCCGCCCGCCATCTACCTGCTGGCCCTTCTGATGATGGGCGTTCCGACTGCGGCGGCCTTCTACGTCTTTCGGATCAAGATCGGCAAGGGACTGCGACCGCTGGACGCGGACCTGGCGACCGTGCTCACACTGGGCGGCACGCTGTTCCTTTCCTATTCGGTCACGGTCAACCATCACACCCCTACTGCCGCGCTGGTGCTGTTCGCATTCTTTCTTCTGGGCATGGACCGGGCGGAGCGTGCACCCTGGCCGTGGGCCAGTGCGGGGGCCGGCTTCCTGATGGGCCTTGCGGCGGTGGTGGACATCGGGCACGGCGTTATGTTCGCCCTGGTGTTCGGGCTCTACCTGCTGTTCTACGTTCGCTCGTGGCGGGCCCTGTTCTGCTTCGGGCTCGGCAGCATTCCGCCCCTGGCGGTGCACTGCGCCGTGCAGTACAGCATCTGGGGCAGCGTCCTGCCGGTGCAGATGATCGGCGGCACGAAGGACTACCCGCTCAGCTACTGGCACGTCAGGCTCGGCCCGGACGCATGGCGCATCCCGCGCTCTTACTACTGGCTGCTCACGCTGTTCAGCGCGCGCGGCCTGTTCGTCCTCAGCCCGATTTTGCTCGTGGGCGTGACGGACCTGGTGGGCCGTGCCGCACGTGCGATGCGCGCCGACCGAGCCGACGAAGGGAAGGCGGGCCAGGGCTACGTCGCTCTGACAGTGCTCTTCGGCGTTGCGCTGTTGTGCGCCTACTTCTCCTTATTGGCCGCGGCGAATTTCGGCGGCTGGTGCTTCGGCTTCAGGTACTACGTGGGTTTCGCGCCGCTGCTGGCGTTCTACGCGGCCCGCGCCTACGAGGAGCATCGCGGCAGCCTGCGGTTCCGGATCCTGTTCTACCTGTTGGGGCTCGTCTCGCTGACTTACGCGCTGATGGGCGCGCGCTATACGTGGGACCGGATGGAGGCCATCGCGCATCCAGTCGTGAAGATCCTTCGGGTGCTGCGGGGCTTCTGAGGGCGCCCGGCCGGGCTCGGTCGTGCGGGCTACGGCGCGTCGGCCCGGCCATCGGAGCCTGCCATCATTACCAGGGCGGGGGCTATGCTTCGCGTCTCCTCGGGCGCAAGGGCCGTCACTTCCCTTGCGATCTGCATTGCCTCTTCTCCCTGTCCCCTCCCCATGAGTCTGGGCACGCCTTCCAAGGCGACCTGCGCAAGCAAGCGCCGCAGCATGGGGCATTCGGGCCACCACCGGCAGGCGTCGCGCACCACGGCATAGCTCTCGAGAGTCCGGCCTTCCATCTGGTGGAAGCTCGACGCGCAGATAACGTTGAAGAGCACGTATTGGCGGGGGTCGAGACGGTAGCGGGCGCCTTCCCAGAGGTACGGCCGGACCAGCGGGCCCAGCGCGGCGAACAGCAGGGCGCAGAACAGCACGAAACGGGCGGCCTTGCCGGAGTAGGGCTGCTCCAGCAGGTCCGGTTCCGGCGCGGGGCCGACCGGCCGGCGCCTGCGCCTGAGAAGAACGCACAGGACCAGGGCGAGCGCAAGGATTCCCAGGCTGCCCAACGTGATCGCCAGTCCGATCCGGAAGCTGGCGGGCCGGAACTCGAATCGCACTGCGTGCGTCCCCGCGCCGAGCTCGACGCCCTTTAGAAGGTAGTCGACGCGCAGCAGCTCCGCAGGCTTCCCGTTGACCGACACCCGCCAGCCGGGGTAGTGCTGGTCCGCGAGCACCAGGTAGCCGGGCCGGCTTGTGCGCGCCAGAACCGTGATCGTGTCGCCCGTGTCCCGCATCACCCGGGCAGACTCGCCCGCGTCCGCCGGGCCGGGCTCCAGTTGCACCAACGGCCTGGCCGGCTCGTGGAGGAGCGCCATTTCGTTGAAGTCAAACGCTCGCTCGGAAATGCGCCGGAGCGTGGCGGCGTCGTCACTGACGGTCACGCCCCTGTGCACGATGAACGCGCGCGGCAGGGCGCGGGGGTTGCGGAAGACGTGGATAGCCCCGACTTTTTCGATGTGCTCGAACTCGCCCGGCAACTCGCCATAGGGGCTCAGCACGTAGCGCGCCCCCAACAAGTCGAGCGCGGGCGTGATGTTGAACTCGATCATCGTCGAGCGGCTTTCGGGCCGGTCGAGCATGGCCTTCAGGGCCGTCGTCTGGAGCGGGGAGAAGCCGTTCACGGACGGTATGCCCCATATCATGTTGGCGTTGTGCGGCAGCCGGTCGAGGCAGTGGACGTAGTCTTCGGGACTCACGGCCCAGCCCCGGGTGTGAGGGTAGTCGGCGCGCGCGGAGGGCAATCGGCTGTCGTAGTAGCGGTACCGGAATATGCGTCCGGGCGGCAGCTCTTGCAGGGCCTTGGCCAGCGGCGGCGGCTCCGTGTAGATGGCCGGGTCGGTGACCGGGTTGAACTCTCGGCCTGCCCAGGCAAGTTCCGCGAAGATCAGGACGCACCACAGCGCCGCGGCCGCCTTGCCGCCGAGGACGCGTCGGCTGCACGCCAGCAGCAACAGCGAACCCCCGCCCGCCGCCACCACCAGGCGCCAGACGTCGGCCGGCAGCGTGCGGTGCAGATGCCTCCACAACACCTCCACCCCGAAAGACCCGAGCGGCACGGCGTCCGCCAGCGCCGCCCGGCCAAGGCCGGAGAAAGCCGGCCGGTAAGCAGCAGTGATCGCCAGGGCAAGCGTCGCCAGCGCGAGCACTGCGCCGGCCGAAATAACCGCCACCTTGCGCACGCGCAGCCGGTCCTTCCCTTGCAGGAGTTGCTCCAGTCCCATGCCGGCCAGCATGGCCACGCACAGGGCCGTCACGAAGCCGAACCGGGATGGGAATCGGGACGAGCGGAAGACCGGCAGCGCCCAGAAGAGGGTGTAGAGCGAGCCGCTGAACCCGAGCGAGAAGATCAAGGAAAACGCCCCGAAACCTGCGAAGAACAGCGCCTTGCGCCTGCGCTCGGCGAACGCGCCTACGAGCGCCAGAAGAAGGGGCGCAACGCCCATGAAAAGCATCAGTTCGCTGTACAGACCCTCGTCGACGTCGCCCCAGTAGCTGCCCAGCCCGGAAGAGCCGAAGTAATGGGGCAGGAAGAGCGTCATCAGGTTAGCCGGCACTCCGGCCGCCGCGCGCGGGACGGCCCCCCCCACCGCGCGGCTGCTGTGGGACACCAGCTCCGCCAGGGGCAGGAGCTGCCCCGCGGCCAGCCCCGCGCCAAGCGCGCCCGCAAGCCCGAACAGGATGCCCCACGCAACGACCCTTCGCCGCCGTTCTCCCATGGCCTCAGCCAGGTGGAGCCGCCACAGCAGGTAAAGGCCCACGGCCAGCGCGCAGTAGAGCGTGTACTGGGGCTGCGCGCCCAGAACCAGGGCGCCCGTGGCGGCGGCGAAGCCCAGCAGCGGTAGAGGCTTGCGCGTGCGGCACGCCAGTTCCGTGAGCGCCAGCAGCAGCGGCAGCCAGCACACCCCCACGATGATGTTCGTGTGGTGCGCGTGGAAGAGCACGGGGCCGCTCAGCATGTAGCAGAGGCCGGCCAGAAGCGCACCGGCCCGGCCCAGCCGCATCACGCGGGCCAGGACATAGGTGAACAGGCCGGCCAGGAAGAAGTGGAGCACGTGGTAGTAGTTGTAGGCGACCCAGGGCTCCAGGAACCGGAAGAGGAACAGGAAGGGCGGGTAGAGGGCATTGCCCTGGCTCTCGGCAAACAGGGGGAAGCCGCAGAAGATGTCGCCGGTCCAGAGCGGCAGCCGGCCCTCACGCAGGCCGCGCGCGAAGAACAGGCGGTACGGGTAGTTCTGGATGGCGTGGTCGTAGTGGAAAAAGACGCCCTGGAGCGTCGCTGCCCGCCAGAAGAACGCGCCGCAGAGCACGGCGAGCAGGATCACTGCCGCCGACTCGCACCAGACTGCCGTGGCGCGCGGCGTCGTTCTGGCCGCAAAGCTCCGGCGCAGCTTCTCTGACAGGTCGGAAGCGGACAAGAGGCTACTCCGGTTCCGGTTCGACGCGCACGACGAGCTTGCCGCTGCCGGCGTTCTCGCGGCTATCCGTCGCGGCGAAGACGAAGACGTGCTCGCCCGGCTCCAGGATGTCCGTGCGATGGGAAAAAGGCTCTTCCAGCGAATCGAAGATTCCGTCGGTCGGGAAGACGGGCGCCCAGTCTCCGGCGTTGTGGCTCACTTCGATGTTCGTGATCTGGCCGTGTTCGTCCCGGGCGATTCCCGTTATCTCGTAAGTGCCGTCGGCCAGGCGGCGGGCGGAGATATCCGCCACGGCCGGGGGCCGGTTGTCTATGAGCAGCGGAGCGGTGATCCGTTCGTCGGCGAGCGCTTCGTCCCTGGGCCTGGCCGCGTCGTCGCGAGCGACCAGCTTCAGGAAGTAGTAGCCGTCCGGCAGCCGCGACGTGTCCCATGCGTAATCGGTGTCCTCCTCGATGTCGTCGTCCACCTTCATCCAATCGGTCTCGCCGACTCCGCGGTAGTAGAGGTCGTAGCGCAGCTCGTCATCATTGGGATCGGTGGCTCTCCAGACCAGGTTTCGGGTGGCGGGCTCGGCCTGGCGGGGCCGCCGGCCGGCCGGGGGCCGCGACGGCTGGGTTCGGCCGCTCGGGCCGCCCTGCGGCTCTTCCAACAGGGGCTCGCCGTCCAGCGTGAAGCTCACGATGCGGGGCTTGCGGTTCGCCTGCCGGTAGCTGACGTTCACCTCCAGCAGCAGCGGGCTGCCCGTTATCGGGCGCGTGCTCAGCTCGGCGCTGAACTGGGCGAACCTGGCGATGGGCACGTCCAGCGGCTCTCCGTCGCTGCGGTTCGCCCAGCGGGTCCACTCGCTCCAGTGCTCGTCCGGCTCGCCCGAGTTCCCCGTGCGCACCTTGATGCGGATGCTCTGTCCCGTGGCCAGCTTCTCCTTCCACCAGATCCTGCCCCACCGGGACAGGTAGCCCGCGTCGAAGGGCTTGCTGATGAGCGTGCCGTCGGGCCGATGGTCCCTCCGCAGCCGCCACAGGGCGCCCGCGTTGGACGTGCCGACTATGACGTCCCCTTCGGCGTCGCGCGCCATGGCTGTCACGTGGGCGGCGTCGAACTCCGTCAGGATCCGGTAGGTCATGTCCGGCCGGACGGCGACGAGGCGGCCGTCGGTGCCGGTGCCTCCAATGACTTCGCCGTTCAGAAGGCAGAGGCTGAGCAAGAACATCTTGTCGAAGCGGGCCAGCAGCACGGCTCCCTCACCCGGCGCGATCCGATAGATGCTATTGTGTGTGGCCGGCGCTCCCGCGGCGGCGGGCGGCGAGGGGATGGGCACGGCTGCCTGGGCGGACTGCTCGCCCGGAGGGCTTTGCGGGGGTCCCCCTCGGGGGCCCGGCGGCTGGCTCTGCGCCGTGCAGGCGTAGAGCACGCCTGCCTCGTCCACGACAAGCGCGTGCACCTCGTCCTCGTCGGCGTCGTAGAGCACCGTGGCCTTCTCGCCGTGCTCGACCCGGTAAACGTAGCCATCCGGCGCACTCCCGGCGTAGACGGTTCCCTCCGCGTCGGTCGCCACGCACATCAGGTTGTTCTGCTTGGCCTTCAGCACCTCGGTCACCTCGCCGGCCCGGTTCAGCCTCAGCAGCCTTCCCTCGGGGCCCGTGGCGCAGTAGATGCGGTTGAACGGGTCGATGGCCATGTCCCAGACGTAGGCGTCTTCCAGGTCGACCAGCACCTCGGCTTCGCCGCCACGGTCGATGCGGTAGATGATGCCCTGCGGGGCCGTGCCGGCCAGCACGCTCCCGTCCGGCAGGGGCAGCACGCTCAGCACGTGCTTCTCGTCGCTCTTGTGCACGAGCTCGGCCCGGTTGCCCCGGACGGCGTAGACGGCGGCGGGGGAGCCCGTGGCCACGTAGACGGTGCCGTCGAGCGCGGCCTGCGCGTCCCACACGAGTTCTGCTTCCAGGCCCTCGATCTTTTCGACGGCGGGCGCCAGCTCGACTTCGCCGGTTGAGCGGACGGCGACGCCGTCAAGTTCGCCGGCCGCGAACTGCTCCGTGCCGCTCGTCGTCCACGTCTTCCCGACGCCGGCCAGGGCCGGGAACGCGGCGAGCACAGACGCCGCCGCCAATGCCGCCAGCACGCTTCGCAACATCGCTCTCTCCAGTTATCCGGTCCTCTCTGCCGCCATCCGCCCGTGCCCGAGCGGCGGGGGGGCTTACGGGTTGTGGGGCGTGGGTTCCTCTATCGTGATGGCCACGATCTGTGAGCCCTCCACGATCCACGGGGTCTCGACTTCATGCTTGACGTCGGTGACCAGAGGCATCGCCTCCCCGCCCTGGCCGCTGTATCGCAGGATGCTCAGCGCCGACGGGGGCAGGGCGGGCATGGCGTCGCCCTCGTAGCGCACGCCCTGCTCGACGAATGAGGCCCGCACCACAAGGTTGCGGTTGAACTCGGTTTCGGTCAGCACGTCAAGAAGGCTCTCGAAGTCCGGGGGCGCGAAGAAGCCGGGGTCCTGGCTCCTTCTCACCATGCGGCTGGTCGGCGCGTCGCAGACCAGGATCTGCACCTGCGTGCCGGGTTCGGCAGTCTCCGGCACGCGGATGACGGCCTTCTTCGTGAGCTGTTCGCCTCGGAACTCGCGCAGCCGGACGTAGACGGTTACCTCCGAGCCCGGCTCGGCCCTGACCCGGTCGGTCCAGATGGACTCGATCAGGGCGGCCTGGAAGCCCCGCGTTACCTCCAGCTCGTACTCGACTCCCTCGATCTCCACCTCGCGGTAGGGGTTGAGCAGCAGCTCTTCGATCGGCAGCACCACCAGGTCCATGCTGGGTGGCACGACCGAGTAGCTGTTGTAGACGTTCTCCAGTTCGAGCGGCTCGTCCCGCCCGGTCAGGGAGATGCGGGCCCGGGCCTTGAGGTGGTAGCGATTGCCTTCGCCCTCCCACCGGGTGCTGCTCAGGGCGACGGCGTAGAGCGTGAAGAGCGGGGCGGTCTCCCAGTAGCCGGTGACCCGGTAGTCGTACTGCTCGTCCACGGTCCCCTTAACCCGCACCGTGCATGGGAAGAGGGGCGCCTGCTCGCCCAGCCTGGCCACGATGGCGGATTCGCGGTCCTGTGTGACCCGGCCCACGATCTTGCCCGTCGTGCTCAGCCTGAAGGAGCCCCGAACGGACGGGACCACCGTCTGGACGTGCCCGAGCGCCAACGGAATGTTCGTGCGCCCCGATCCGAACATCGAGTGCCCGAAAGCCACGGCCCTGTCCCCGTCGACCCAGGTCAGCGTGCCCATCCCCGATATGTCCATGTCCCCGGTGACGAAGGCGGCGCCCACGGGGACGCCGGGCGCCAGCTCGACGTCCTCGTCCGGCACCGGCCCTGCGACCGCCATCGCGCCCTGCACGGGGACGAGGCCAGTGCCGTGAAGCAGGGACAACAGGGGCACGGCTTCCCCGCCGAAACCGCTGACGGCCACGGGAATCGGCAGCGGCTGGAACTCATGGACCGGGACGCCCGGCAGCATGCCCGCGACGCCGGCCGGAAGGCTGCCCCGCCACCGCGCGGGCTCGCGCAGCATCATGACGTCCGGCACGGCCATGCGGAAAACGGCCTGGCGCAGCGCTTCAGGCGGCTCCTCGTAGCGAT
>CAZSET010000079.1:0-15552 GCA_964605915.1 uncultured candidatus Brocadiaceae bacterium
TCGTGCCATGCCTCCACACTAACGACCCGTTAACCCGGATTTCCATACACACTCTAAGGCACGTTCGCACCGTAACGCCGCCATCGCCGTCCCCGATCGCTTCGGACGCGTTGATGACCAGGTTCATGACGACCTGCCTGAGTTGCGTGGCGTCACCCTCCACGGCGAGCAGATCGTCGGCCAGGTCGAACTCCAGCGTCACCCTCTTGGAGACGGCGCTGCCGAGCAAGTGCTGCAGCTCGCGCACCAGGTCCGACAGGTCAACAGGTTCGACGACGAACTGCCCTCTGCCGGAATAGGCCAGCATCTGATTGGCCAGTTCGGCGGCCCGGCGGGCCGCCGCGTCTATCTCCTCTATGCTATGGCGGACGGGCAAGTCGGCAGGAAGGTCCATCAGGGCGAGCCCTGCGTTGCCGATCACGCCGGTGAGCAGGTTGTTGAAGTCATGGGCGATGCCACCGGCCAGGACGCTCATGCTCTCCAGCTTCTGCGCATGCTGCACTTTGGCTTCCAGAGCAACGCGCTTCTCCTCGGTCCGTCTGCGCTCGGTGATGTCTTGGTTTGCACCGTATGTCTTGATCGTGTTGCCCTGGCTATCCTTAACGATGAAGAATCGTACGGCAATGTAGCCAATCTCGCCGTCGCCATAGACAATGCGGCGTTCCAGTTGGCGGCTGAAGTGGGTGTCGGTGGTTTCAATGGCTTTCCGAGTCTCGTCAGCAACAACCGCCGCATCATCCGGGTGCACGAAGCGCTTCGCGTATTCTGCCGATGACATCCTGTAACCACCGACCTGCTCGGCCGTTGTGCGGAAGATGCGATAGAAATGATCGTTGAAGGTGAACATGTCATCGGCCACGTCATATTCCCAGTACCCCAGCTTAGCGATCTCCATGGCATTCGATAGCTGGGCCTCGTTGGCAAGTAGCGCTTGCTCCGCCTGCTTGCGATCGGTGACGTCCCGGTCGATGCCTCTGAAGCCCCGAAAACCGCCGTCAGCGTCAAAGAAGGGGACGCCGCTCGTCTCAAGCACTACCGTCCGGCCGTCTTTGTGCAACGCGGCATTCTCCAGCTTGTCAAACGGCTCCTGTGACTCCAGAATGGCCCTGAGCTCCGCTGCGACACGCTCTGCCCCCCCGGCGGGGACAAAGTCGTGCGGCCTCTTGCCCACGACCTCGTCCGGCTCATATCCCAGCAGAGCCTCGACCTGCGGACTGGCGTACGTATAGACTCCTTCCGCGTCCACCTCCCATATCCAATCGCTGGTGGTCTCCGCCAGACCTCGAAAGCGCTGCTCGCTGTTCCGCAGCTTCTCCTCGGCGCGTTTGTTGTCCGTGATGTCGCGGAAGTACCAGATTCTGCCGTGGTACCGCCGCTGCGTGTCCACCAGACCTGCGGAATAGCGATCGAATACGCGCCCGTCCTTGAGCTGTATCTCGTCCCTGCTCTCCTCCTGCGGATGCTCATAGAGGTAGCCGACGCTGGCAAGGAATCCTTTGGGGTCCGCCAACTGGTCCTGCACATTGTGCAGCATCTGCTCGTCATGCCGCATCTCAAGCACTTCCTGCGGTATGCCCCACATCTCGCCAAAGCGCCTGTTGAACAGGATGGTCCTGCCCTCCTCGTCCACGGCCAGGATGCCGTCAAGGGATGTTTCGGCCTGCGCTTCCAGGAGGGTGGTCTTCAGCAGCAGCTCTTCTTCAGCCCGCTTGCTCTCAGTCAGGTCGTGGAACAAGCCGAGCAGGCAATCGCGTCCGCCGACGTTCAGGAGCGAAGCGCTGATCCTAACCGGGACGATGCTGCCGTCTTTGCGGCAGACGTCGGCGTCGAAGTCGGCCGCGTGGCCTTGTGCGATGTGCCGCTGGAACACCGCGCGATATCTCTCGGCCTGGCCGGGCGGGTGCAGTTCGCTCTGGTGCATGCCGATGATCTCGTCCCGCGTCCGGCCCAGCAGCACCTCGGCCTGCTTGTTGGCGTCCAGCAGCTGACCCGTCTCCACCTCTGCCAGGAAAGCGGCGTCATTGAGGTTGTGGAACAGGTGATAGTACTTCTGCTGAGACTGCCGCAGTTCCTCTTGCGCCCGCCTGTGCGCGGTGATGTCCCGGAAAACGCCCAGTACGCCGACCACATTGCCTTCGGAATCCTTGAAAGGAGTCTTGACCGTATGGACCCAGAGCTCGCTCCCTTCCTGGACGTACTGCTCCTCGATGTCTTTGGCCTCTGCCAACTCCATAACCGCCCTGTCATCGCTCCTGTACTTCTCAGCCACTTCCCTGCCATAGAAGTCGTAATCCGTCTTCCCGACGATCTCGTCGGGCTTGATTCCAAGGTCCCGGGCGTAGCTCTCGTTGCAGGAGACGTAGACGCAATCCCTGTCCTTGAGGAAAACCCGCTGCGGGAGAGTGCCAAGAAGTGTCCGGTACCTGTTCTCGCTCTCCCGCAGTGCCTGCTCGGCGCGCTTGCGCTGGGCTTCCCTGCCCAACCGCTCGGCCACCGCGAGGATCAGGTCGGTCTCCTCCTTCAAGAAAGGACCCTGATCGGCCTCCGGCCTCTCTTCCAGGTAGCAGAGCTCCACTACGCCTACGGGTCGGCCAAGCACCTTGATATCGGCAGACTGCTTCCAGCGACTCTCGCGGAAGTTCGCCGTCTTGAACTGCTGGCCTTCGAAGACAATCCGCGCACAGGCAATCTCGGGATGACGCCAGGCGGGGGGCATAAGCTCGACAGCCCCTTGAAGGACCCTTTCGAGGGCATCCTCGTGTGCCTCCAGTGCCGCAATGACGGCCGCCATGGAGTGCAGGCACCGTAGTTCCTTGACACGCTCCCGCAGGGCTTCCTGCGCCCTGGCATGTTCGGCCACCTCCGACCGGAGTTGCCGGTTCCCTGCCTCAAGTTCGTGAGTGCGTTGCTCGACAAGCTCCTGCAGAAAGTCCCTATGCTTCCTGAGTTCGCGCTCCGCCGTCCCCTTCTCCGTCAGAATGGCGATCTGGTAGAGGGACACACCCAGCAGCGGACTGATGTAGCCGAGCACCTTGTAGACGTGGGATACGTCGAATAAGGGGTCGTAAAGGGCCTTCGAGAATGACATCATGCCCTGCCCGACCATGTTGATGCCGATTGAGAGCGCCACCCACCACACCATCGCGTCGCCCCCGCGGCGATACTCTCGGACGAATGCAAACAGGGCGCCCGCCATGACAAAGGCCGACACGAAATCGACAGGACGGGAGATGATGCGTCCCGGAAACACGAATTGCGGCAGTGGAAGTAGAAACGCAACCGTCGTCACCGCCGTCGCCACCAGCAAGACGAAGAGGGAGGTCCTCACCGTCTCCCTCTTCGGGTCGGCGCTCCTTCCGAGCCGCCGCGACAGGAGGGGCGCGCCCAGCAAGATCAGCCCGAGCAGCAAGCGCCCGCTGGCGTACGTGCCCGGGATGAAGCGGTCCAGCGAAGAGCCGGTCCAGCTCGCCCACCCCCTGTCGCCACACAGCGAGAAGAACCCGTGGACGAAGTCCTCCGCCCCATTGACGAAGAAGGCCAGCCCGACCAGCAGGTGCAGGCGGTTGCGCAGCACGCTGAAGCGAGCAATCAGCGCGAATCCCGCCAGCAGGCCGAACGCCGCCCCCGCCATCTCGATCATGGCATGAAGGTCCGCACTGCCTCTGTACATCGAGGCACGCAGCACCGGAAAGGGCGACGCAAGCAGCGCCACCAAGATGCCCAACGCGACGAGACGCCTGCGCTGCTGAGCCGGGGAATGGGGGGACACAGCAAACTGCTCCGCAACGAAGGCACCGGCTTCTTCCGAAGGCTGCAAGCTCATGCTGGTGGTGTCTGGCTCCATTGAGAGAGCCCGTCGCACGACGTGTTACAGCGGCGGGCGGCCGGACGGGAACGTCGGCAAGGGCGCTGCGCACTCTCGTGCAACATTCCGTCGCCTACTTCCCGGAATGGGTGTCGTGCACGTCTGCTTTCAATCTCTCCGTAACGGCCGTTGTCCGCGTGCCCGTAGGCCTGCTCTGGCTGGCGGCCTGGTGCGCTACGCGGATGAGCTCGTCCGCGACTCCTCCGCCCTCGGAGCAGGCGATGATCCCTATGCGGCACCTGAGAAAGTCCACAGACCCTTTGCTGCCCAAAGCAAGCTCATAGCCGGCAATGGCCTCCTCGACGTCGGAGGCCACGGACTCGGCCCTCTCCTGCCCCGTGGCGGGCAACAGGACCACGAACTCATCCCCGGCGACGTGTCCCACCACGCCTTTCGCGGGCACAGTGTGTTGCACGAGCTGGGCCACGTCCTTCAACACGACATCGCCGACGGCGTGTCCGAAGTCACGGTTGACCACGTCCAGGTTCTCCAGGTCGACGTAGAGAACCGCAGCAGCCTCCCTGTCGAGACGCGCGGCTTCGTACTCCTTCTCCAGCAAGGTTCTGACGTAGGCGAGGGTCCTGACGCCGGTCTTCGGATCGGACCGCGCCCCTTCCTCCAGCATCTGCCTGCGCTGTGCCGCAAGACGCCCCATGAACTGGAAGGCATAGCCCGTGACAACGAACGACCACAGCAGCAAAGGCGGGAAGGAGACGCGGATGATGTGGGGGACGTTTCCCCTGTGCAGCACCAGGAAGGCAAAGTTGAGAAGGACCAGAAACGAGAAACCCATCGAACCGAGGAAGATCTTCCGAATCCGTCCCTCGACCTCCGCCCCCGCTGCAAGATGCTCAAAACCCGCACCGTCTCGTTCCGCTTTCATCTCTTTCCCTCGCTCTGCAGATTGCTGGGGCGCCGGTCAATGACCGGGCATCGGAGTGCCGCCGCTGACGGGCCAGAAGCACAAAGAGAGAGCGCGAGTCGGACCGCCGGTCGGCTGAGGATCAAGAGATCCGCGCGGAACGGCGACCCGCAGCGCAGAAAGAAAAGACGACGCATCGCACTTGCTCCTTCTCTCCCCCTCGGAGCCGCGCGTGCGTCGAAGGCCGCACACTACTCCCACGATTGTCTCGCGCGGTATTAGAGCACATAACGAGGCCCAATGCAACCCCGGGAACCGCCCAGAGCCAATTATGACCGTTCGCCGAACCGAAGGGCATTTGACAGGGGCAGGCCGCCTCCTTTACATTCCCCCGCCGCTCTACTGGCGATCGAGTCGGCACATTCAAAGAGCCAAGGAGGCCGCGACAATGTCATCGAACGTGCAACACATAGCGTTGACTTGCAGGGATCGTCTGGCACAGGAGAAGTTCTACACGACGCATTTCGGCTATACGCGCGCCCGTGTGTTCAAGGCGGGAGAACCGGACGAGTTTGTGATGCTCAAGCTCGGCGACACGCGCCTGGAGCTGTTCCAGGCCCGCGGCGAGAACGCCGACGCCTCCGGCGGGGAGCAACCGGTCGGCTTCAGGCACCTGTGCTTCGAAGTGGCCGAAATCGAGGCGAGAGCGGCCGAATTGAACGCAGCCGGGACGGAGACCGGGCGCATCATCGACTGCAGCGACCAGGTGCCGGGGCTGAAGGTCTGTTTCTTCAAGGACCCGGAGGGCAACGTTGTGGAACTGATGGAAGGCTGGCAGGACGATCCCAACCCGCCCCGGATGACCTAGCGGAAGCACGGCGCGCATCGTCGTCGTCCTGGCCGTGCTCGCCGTCGTCTTCGTGCCCGTGCTCGCCGTCGTCCTCGTGCTCGTCCTCGTGGTCGCGCTTGGCCACGGCTCGCCGTGCTCCTACGCGCCCTGCTCCCATTCCCCAGCCGCAGCCCCCCGAGCCTTTCCCCGCTTTTCCCTCTTGACAAGTGCCGAAACGGGTGTATAATCCGTGTTGGTGATAGGCTATGATAGCGTATGATACTTCGCGCTACCACCTGACAGAGAGCGACGAGGGCCTGGCGCATGGCTGACGTGAACGCGCAAGTCGAAGAATGGCTCACGATCCCCGAGGCCGCCGGCTACCTCGGCGTCAGCGAGCCCACCATCTACCGATGGATGCGCAACGGCAAGCTCTCCTTCTACAAAGTGGGCGACTCCACCCGCTTCAAGAGGGAGAACCTGGACATGGCCTTCGAGAAGTACACGGGGACCGATGAGGTGCACTACTACGGCACCCGATGCGTGGCCTGCGGCCATTCGCGCCTGGTCCCCGGCAAGATACAGTCGACAGGCAACGTCTACTTCAAGCCCGTCAGGACGCGGTTCTTCACGCTGTTGCAGAGCTTCGTAGGGATGTCGGCGCGCGTTTGCCCGCGCTGCGGCTTCGTGCAGCTCTTCACGGACACGGAGAAGCTGGACAGGTTGCTGCGGGAAGCGGACCGGACCGAGGGCGAAGAGGCCGCCCGGGAAGCTTAGGCCGGGGAGCAAAGCGTCGGCACGCGCGGCCGATCCTGGCGGCGGAGGGCCGAACATGGCTGCCGATAGCGTGGGACAACCCCTGGAGCTCGGGGGAGCTCCATCCGCCCTGCCCTACCAGGTGCGGCGTTCGGCGGCGAGCCGGCTGTACCGGCGTTCGGCCGACGCCCCCGTGGGCGTCCCGCACTCTTGCGGGCGTTTGATGGGAAACAATGAAGGCGCGAGCCCCATGCGGCTGTCCGGCAACGTCCTGGAGGGCGAGGATTTCCTTTGCTCCGGCACCAGGTCTTGCCGGCTGGCTGAGGGGTGCGCCGCTTGCGCCGTCCGGTCGTTCTGCACTGCCACCTGCCCGTGCAGCAATTATGTCAGGTCCGGCGATCCGGGGCGGCCGGACGGCCTTCTCTGCCTGCTGAACCGTTCGTGTATCCGGGAGACGGCCAGGGTGATGGACGTCCTTCCCGAAGGGCTCATCATATAGACGAGGGAGAGCATGCAGCAGGTCGGGCATCTGTAGGCACGCCGGCGCCGTTGGCAGGCGGGGAAGCCGCCCGGCAAGCCGGCTGCCGGAACCTATGGCACGAAGGAGGGCGCACGATGGACGCAGCGAGAGGTGGACTGCCGGATCCATGCGGAGGCCCGCAGCCGGTTAGGGCGCGGCGCGCGGGGCGGCCTGGGCCGCAAGCCCACGCGCATAGCGCCCAAACGAACTGGCGTTTCCTGGAGGCGGTGGGCGGGGTAGCGGCCGTCGTGTGCATCGCCCTACTCGCGGCGAATTACTACGTGCCGATTGGCTGCCCGAGTGCCAGACGCTCGGCCCGGATCGAGTGGGAGCAGCGCCAGGCAGAGATAGAGGCCGCCATACAGGAGGGCCCCGGCGCGGGCGCAGGTGGGGCGGAGTCGCGGGAGGCACCCGCCACCGGGGGCGAGCAGCATGAGAAGGGCGCTGTTTGACTTCCTCAGACACAAGACGTTGCGACGGCTGCTCCGCGTCATCGAGCATGCGTTGGCGGCCGTGGGGGCCGTGTTCATCGCCTACCACGTCGCCTTCGACCTCTCGGTCATGACGTCCGGCTCGATGAGCCCCACGCTCAAGGGAGAGGGCCGCGAAGGCAGCGACCACATCCTCACTGAGAAGGTGTCCTACTGGTTCCGCGGCCCGCGCCGCTGGGAAATCGTCACATTCCTGAGCGAGGAAGGCGAGCGACGCACGAAGCGAGTGGTCGGCCTGCCGGGGGAGACCGTCTCGCTCACCAGCGACGGCCTTGTCGTCAGCGGGGCCAGCGTGGCATTTCCGGAAGCCCTGGCATTTCTGCAATACTATCCCTATGGCAACCTCCGCAGGGGCGCGAGCGTGCCCTGCGGAGACGGCTACTACGTGCTTGGGGACGACTCCAGAGACTCCGACGACAGCCGGTATAACGGACCCGTGGCGCGTGACGCCATCATCGGGCGCACCTGGCTGCGGGCCTGGCCGCCGGCGCGGTTTGGCTCCGTCAATCCGTAGCTCCTGCCGCGAGGAGGGAACGACTGCCGCCGTCGCGCCGGAACCGCAAGAGGCATTCCGGACACTAATGGGACAAGAGGCCAAGGGGGCCACCCGGAGGAGTGACATGCGAGCGGTCAGATGCGTGCTGTGTGGTGTCGTTCTGACGGCCCTCTGCACCGCAGCCGTCCACGGCGATTATGCCGAAGTGAACCCCTGCCGGCAGGTCACGGTGCAGTGTCGGGCGGGGGAGAAGTTCCTGGACGTCGTCTACCTGCTCCAGCTCGGCAATCCCGGCGATCACCCGGCGGTGGTCCAGATCCTCCCCTCCGTCGACGTGCTGGAGAGCGTGGAGGGCATCAGAAAGGACCTGGTTCTGAGCAGGACGCAGGGCGGCCTGCGCGCGTCCATCCCCGCCGGATGGGAGGGGCGCCTCGCCCTGGGGGTGAAACAGAGAATCACGACCCGCCCGGCCACCGGGGCGTCCGCCGCCACCGTTCCCCTCCCCCCTGCCCTATCGCGGGAGATCGAGTTCGAGGTACCTGCGCCGCGCGTCGAGCTGAAGGTCGAGCCGGAATGCATCGTCCGGCCGCTCGATACGCAAGGCGATCGCTCCGCGTTCCGCCTGCTGCCCCTGCGAGGCGAAGTCCTGACGCTCGAGTGGCGCCAACTGCCGCCCGCCCGCCGCGTCGCCTACAGCCTGGACCAGGTCCACCGCATCGCCGAGCGGGCGCCCGGCTTCCACGACGAAGTCATCCTGGACCTCATCTTCCCGGATGCCGCGCCCGACACCGTCGCCCTGGAACTCCCGCCCGGGATCTCCGTCACCGAGATCGTGGCATCCGACCAGGCCGTCTGGTCGATCCGGGAGGGCCGGCTCCAAGTGCAGACTTCACCGAACCTTGCGGGCGCCCGGCTCTCGCTCACGTGCCAGCTAACGGGCGCGACCGAGCTTGCCGAAGACGGGACGACGCAACTGCTGCACGTGCCGCTGTTCACCAGCCCCGGGGCCGACGGGCACACGGGGCGAGTGCTGGTCGGAGGAGACCTGCACGAACTCGACTTCGCAGTGCTCAAGGACGCGGCCCGGGCCGCCGCCGGAGACGAGCAGTGGCGGCTGGCCTGCGACCTGCGCGGCCCCGGCGCAGAGATCGTCGTCAGCATCGTGCCCATGGAAACGCCGGCCCACGCCACCGTCGAGAGCTTCTACCGCGTCTCTGCCTTCAACGTGGAGGGCCAGCATCGGATCTCGATCGGCGACAACCTGCCGTCCATCACATCCCTGGAGGTGATTCTGCCGCCCGGCCATGTCGCGCGGACGGTCTCCTGCCCGTTTAGCATCAACTGGTCCCAGGACGGCCGGAGCGTGCGCGTCAAGCCCCTGGCGTCCATCAGCGGCGGCATGAGCGCGTACATCACCACCGAGTGCCTGACCGGCGGCAAGGCAGAGGTGAAGCTGTCGCCGCCCCTCGTGCCCGGCGTGGCCTCCAGCGAGTATGCCCTGGGCCTGACGCCAGCCGAGAACATCCAGCTCAAGACAGGTGGTCCCGCCGAGACCTGGCGCGTCCCCCCCGAATCACTCCCCTCGTGGCTGCGAGCCAAGGCCCCGGCGATCGGTTACCGATATCCGGACACCGTCGTGCCCGTCGAGGTGGAGATCGCCAGGCTTCAGGCCGAGATACGCGGCAACGTGCAGGAGCACGTGACCGTGTTGGAGGACCGCATCCGGCGCGAATCGCTGTTCCTGCTCGAAGTCTCCAGGCGCCCTGTGAGCGAGCTGATTCTGGACCTCGCACCGGGCCTGACCGTCGAGCGCGTCGGCGGGCCCGCCATCGAAAGCTGGGAAGTGAGCGAGGACGGCGCGCAGCTTACGGTGCGGTTCACTTCCCCCGTCCCGGGCGCCTGCCACTTCCTCCTCGTGACGAGCCGGCCCGTCGAGATCGGCAACGTGAAACTGCGCGGCATCCGGCTCCGCGACGCCCCGCAACTGAAGGGCTGGCTCGGCGTCAGTTGGGACGTCTCGGTTGAGGTCCGCCCCTTCGAGGACGGCCGGCTGAACCTGGGCTCGGTCAGGACGGACCGCGCACCCGATTACCTGAAGGGCTTTGAGAACCGGCTGCTGTACGAGTTCTACGACAGCCGTTGGGAACTCGACCTGATAACGGCCGCCGTGCCACCCGTCTATTCGGCAGAGGTCCTGAACGTGCTGCGCTTTCGGGCCGCCCAGGCGGACGCCTCCGCCCTGTTCAACATCCACGTGACCCAGGGCGGCGTGACGGAACTCGACTTCGAGCTGCCGCGCAACGCAACCAGCCCGCAGCTCGAAGCGCCCGACCTTGTCTTGAGCCAACTCAAGGGGCGAAACTGGCACGTCCGGCTCCGCGGCAAGCGCACCGGTTCGTTCACGTGCCGGGTCGACTACAGCATCGTGGCGGGCGCAGGCGAAACGCAGCTCACCGTCCAGCCCGTCCGCCTGCTCGGCGCGAAGGAGCAGACGGGCGTGCTGCTGCTGGCGCAGGCCCGGCCGGACGCCGGCGTTAAGGTCGGTTCGGTCCCCCGCCAGTTACAGCCGGCGGAGCCCGAATCGCGCTATCTCGCCTGGGAGTACGACGTCGCAGATCCGGCCCTGGCGGCCTTCACCTACCGCGGCGCCGATTGGGAGCTGCCGCTGGTGCTGACGTCCCACCCTCTGAGCGAGGTCATGCTGCGCGCCAGCATCCCGCTGGCGAAGCTCGACACGCTGGTGCAGCGGGGGGAGGAATCGATCCACCACCTGCGGCTTTACGTCTCGAACACGAGCAAGCAGTTCCTCACTCTCGACCTGGAGAAGCTCGGCCGCGGGGCGCGGCTGATCGGCACCTACGTCTACGGCGAGCCGGTCAAACCATTCCGCGAGGGCGATACGAAGCTGCAACTGCCCCTCTTCACGAGCGAGAAGGCGGCGAACACGAGGATGTGGCTGGACATCACCTACGCCACGCCGCACCGGGGCCTGGCGCCGTTCCGGAAGCAGTCGCTGGTGCCGCCGGACCTGGGCCTCAACGTGGGCCAGTTGGAGTGGACGGTGCGCGTGCCGGAGGGCTGCCGGCTGGCGGCGGTCGGGGGCAACATGGGCAAGCCTGTCTCGGAGGTCGTCGTGGCCGCCAGCGTCGCCGGCAGGCTAACGCATGTCATTGGCCGCTTCCTGGAGGAATACGGCGGCTCGATCATCGGGGTGGCCGTTGCGGTCCTCGTCCTCGGCGGACTGATCTACCTGATGTCCCTGCTCGCCCGCCACGGTCTCTTGCGCAAGGTGCTCCGTCCCACCGTGGCCGGCGTTGTGGTACTCCTCGTCATCGCCCTGCTGGCGTTCATGCTCATGCCGGCTTTGTCACGTGCCGGTGGGCGCGAGTCCGCTGGCCGAGCCGGCGCTGCGCAAACGCTGCACAGCTTTGGTGTAGACATCGACGACTACAGAAGCGACAAAGGGCACTTCCCCCCGTCCATCGACGAACTGATCTCGGAACGCTACGTAGGCGAGCCCGAGGATCTCGAATCGGAGGACTGGCAACTCGTGTACGAGCTCCCAGCGGAGGACGCCTCCAACCAGACGGCAATCGCCTATTACTGGCGCCGATCAGGCGCAGGAGCCTACGTCCTGTTCAGGGACGGCGCGATCGAGTGGGTCGAACCCAACGAGGTCGGAAGCCTGGTGAACCCCCGCGATGGGACGCTGATCGCGGCCGGCGCGCCGAGAGCGCGCCCGGCTGCGAAGAAGGAGTTCGCCGGCACCGAACTGGCCGCCGGGGAACTCCAGCAGGCTTTCGAACTCGAGCAACAGATGGCCCCGCGTCAAGTGCAGCGGGGAGTCGAGAGGAAGACAAGAGGGCGGGCCGAGCTGCTCGACGAGGCATTCGCCAAAGCCAACACCGAGAAGATCGAGAGTGCACTGAAGCGCTACGGCCTCGACCATGAAGGCAAGTTGCCCGAGTCCAAGGAGGACCTGGCTCCCTACCTGCCTGACGAGCGGCTCCGCAGGGCAGTCGTGGGGTTCAGGCCGGCCCTGACGACCGCTGGTAAGGAAGTCCGGGTTCCGGAGGTTGGGCTCCCCGAGGCCGAAGTGGACAAGGACCAGCTTGCGCAGGCGCGCTACAACCTGGGAATCGCCTACCTGGACCGCGGCCAGTATGAACAGGCCGAGGAGAACTTCCGCCGCGCGCTGGACCTGAAGCCCGACTACGACCAGGCCCGGCGCCAGCTCGACCAGACGGGCGCCCTGCGCGGCGCCACGGCCGGAAGACAGGCGCAGGCGGGACCCGTTGGGCCACCAGCCGAGAGGTCCTATCTGCCCAGCGCTGTCTACACGAGGCCGCCGCCCGGCGTGCCTGTCGGGGGGGCGGCCGGATTCCAGGTTGCTGACGACCTCTCTGTCCTGGCCGAGCGTCTGGACGGGCAGGAAGAGCTAGCCCGGATCGCCGAAAGGGCCGTGAAGGGCGTACCGGCCGCCATCCAGGCGCCGGAGGAGCCCGTCGCGATCCCGCAAGAGCTCCCGCGCAGGATCGGCAAAGCCTCGCTGGTCAAGCGCCTCGGGGGCGGCCGGAGCGTCGGCGCCCTGCCCATCGCAATCAAGTTCCCGGTGCCGGACACGGCCGACTACCAGTTCGTCAAGCCGTTCCTGGGCCGGGCCGAGGCCGAGCTTTCGTTCCGCCCGCTGAGCCGCCGGGCCGCCATGCTCATCGAACTCATGCTGGCCACGCTCGCCCTGATCGCGTACGTGGCAATCAGGTCGCGATGGCCCGCGTCAGCGGTCCCGTTCGGAGGAATAGTGCTCGCCGCGGCGCTGGTGCTGCTGCTGGCGAGCCCCGCCTCGGTTGCCACGCTCTTCGCGAGCACGGTTCTGGCCATGGGGGCCTGCCTGGCGGCTGAGCTGCTGGGCCTCTCGGCGCAGGCGATACGCAGACTCAAAGCGAAGGAGAGTTGACGATGGCGAGACGAAACTACGTTGCCGTCCTGTGGTGTGCCGCGATCCTGCTGTGCAGCGTTGCGTCGGGCGAGCCGGCCGAGGTCGAGCGCAGGCCGGCGCCCCCGGCGATCCCGGCACCGCCCTCCCCTGCGCAGTACGTGATCGAGCAGGTGAACGTGCACGCGGCTCCCCAGGCCGGAGCGCTGCAAGGCACGATGGCCGTGGGCGTGCGCTGCCTGACCGGCGAGGAGACGTGGTTGCCCCTGTTCTCGGGCAACGTTGGCGTGATCTCGGCCAAAGCGGCGGGCGGCGGCTTCTTCGGCACGGCGCCCCTGCCGATGCGGCGGCGCGACACCGTCGGCGTGCTGCTCGCCGGCAAGGGCCGGTATTCGCTGGAGATCGAGTTCGCCACGCCCATCGCGCGCGATCGCCAGACCAACTCGGCCCTCATCCCGATGGTGCCCGCCCTGAGCGCCGTCTACGAAGTGACGCTGGCGGGCCAGAACCTGGAGGTCCGCCTCGAACCTGACGTCCCCTACCAGGAAGAGGTGGCAGGCGGTCTGACCACGGTCACGGTCTACGGGACCGTCGAGGGCGAGCTGAGGCTGTTCTGGAAGCCGGGGCCGGAGGTGCGCGAGGTCGAGACCATCGCCTTCGCCGAGCAGAACATGCTGCTCGACATCTCGCCGGGGCTTCTGCGGGTCGAGACGGAGATCGACTACACGCTCCTCCAGGGCCAGATGAGCGAGGCCCTCGTCGCCCTGCCCGCAGGCTATTCCCTGTTGAAGGTCGAGAGCGACAACATGCGGAGCTGGGACCTGCGCGCGGACGACGCCGGCCGGAGCACCCTCGCCGTGGCCCTGCTCGAGCCGGCGGATGCGCGGTTCCGCCTGACGCTCACGCTCGAGAAGACGCTGGATCCGGTGCCCGTCGAGATCGAGGCGCCGCAGATCGAGGCCCTCGACGTCGCGCGCGAGCGCGGCGCCGTGGCGGTGGCCGTGGAGAAGGGCCTGCAGGCCGAGATCGTCCAGAAGAGCAACATCGGCCAGGTGAACCTGTCCGAGATGCCGATTGCGTTGCAGTCGCTCGGGGACCGCTTCACCCTGGGGCTGCGGTACCTGGCGCGGCCGTTCGCGGTGAAGCTGCGCGTCTCCACAATCGAGCCGAAGGTCTACGGGGAGGTGTCCTGCCTGACCGTCGCGTCGCTGGAGCGGTTCCGCCAGCAATGGGACGTGCAGTATGAGATCCGCAACGCCGGGCTGTTCCAGCTCAAGCTGCGCCTGGCGCCCGACATGAAGCTGGTAAGCCTGCGCGGCGATAACATCAACAACCAGAGCCTCGACCCCGCCACAAACGTGCTGACCGTCGACCTGCGCTCGAAGGCGGAGGGCACCTACAGCCTGAGCCTCCAGACCTCGAGCGAGATCGCCGACCCGGAGCGCGCCGTCCTGCCGACGCTCGAGCTGGTAGGCGCCGAACGCCAGTGGGGCACCATCGCCGTCTCGGCGGACGCGGGCATCGCCGTCGAGACAAAGGCGCTGACGGGCATCAGCCAGATCGACGTGGCCGAGCTGCGGGGCATCCGGGCGGTCCAGCAGATGGTGACGGCGCAAAGGGCGCCGGAGCCGATGCTGGCCTTCCGGTACCTGAGCTTCCCGCACAGGCTGGAGCTGGTGGTGAGCCACGTCGAACCCGAGCTGAAGGCAGAGCCGCAGCACCTGATCGAGATCACCCGCAAGAACCTGCGCTATCAGTCAGTGTTCGACTACCGCATCAAGAAGGCCGGCGTCTTCCAGTTGCGCCTGCACCTGCCGCCGGAGCTCCGGGGCAGCCTGCTGGTCAAGGGAGACAAGGTGGAGGATTACTCGTATGACGCGGCCAGCAGCACGCTGACCGTCCAACTCACCGAGAAGGCGCTGGACGAACTGAGGATCGAGCTGGAGACGGAGGTGCTCCTCGGCAAGGAGCTGCCCAAGCCCGGCGAGTCGGACACGTTCGCCATCCCCGCCATCTACACGCTGGACTGCGAGCAGGAGCGCGGGCACATCGCCCTGGCCACGGACGAGAGCATCCGCCTGAAGCGCTCGGGCGAAGGCGGATCGCTGCACGACGTGGACGTGCAGGAGATCCCGCCTGAACTGCTCCAGCGCGCGCCCAACGCAAAGCTCGCCTTCCGGCTGGTTGAGTCGCCCTGGGAGCTGGAGGTGGACGTCACCAGCATCTCGCCCAAGATTACGGCGCAGACGTTTAACTACGTGCGCTTCGGCGAGGACTACCTGATGGGCGCCTCGACCGTCGAGTTCACCATCCAGTACGCGGGCGTCGAGGAGTTCCTGGTCCGCCTGCCCGAAGGCGTCTCCGAGCCGAACATCCGCGGCGATAACATCAAGATCCAGGAGAAGGTCAAGGAGGAAGAGCCGAAGCCCGGCGAGCTGTGGCGCATCGAGCTGCAGAGCGAGGCGAAGGGCTCCTACCAGTTGATCTTCGAGTACACGATGGACCTGGACCCGAAGGAGTCGATGCGCCGGTTCACCGGCCCCAGCGTCATCGGAGAGATGAAGGAGGTGGAGCGGGAGATCGGCTACCTGGCCGTGACGGGCGATCCGTCCCTGGAGTTGACGCCCATCGGCAAGGACATCGAGGGCCTGACGCCGGTCGACGAGGAGGAGATACCGCTGAAGTTCCGGCAGCTCCCGCCCTCCGTGGCTTCGCAGGTCGGACGCGAAACGGTGCCGATCCTGTTCGCGTTCCGCTACCTGACGCAGCCGTACGCGCTCGTGCTGTCCTCGGTCCG
>CAZSET010000080.1:0-15462 GCA_964605915.1 uncultured candidatus Brocadiaceae bacterium
ACAGTGGGGCAGGAAGATGACCGAGGAGATCTTGCCTTCGCATTCCAGCAGACTACTCTCAATGAAGCCCTTGATCTCCATTTTGCTCGCGTCTCACCACGGAGTCACGGAGAACGACAAACCACCAACCACAACGGGACAACGACCACCACGCTAGAGTACCAATGACCGCCAAACACCGACGGTCAGTTCGCAACGGCCCTCACGGTAGAGAACGAAACCCGGCGCAACTCCGACCATCTCACCACTGCCGCACAATCGCAGCACGTTACGGACCAGTTGCCTTCGTCGTGCTCGTCGTGTCGTTGTGGTCAGGTCATTGCCGTGGCCGTTCTCCGTGACTCGCCGCCGAACAGGCGGCCAAGCGTGGTGGGAGGTCCTTGCTCAGGCGCTGAGGCGTTGCTGAAGCTCGTCGCTGGGCGGCGCCTTGCCGTCCCAGCGGGCAACCACAAAGTCGGCGTTCTGCTTGAGCAGCACCGTCGGGACCTCGAATACGTCGAAGAAGTCGCCCTGAGCGGCCCCCTCGATGGTCTCCATGTCGTGGAAGACGACCTCGACGGCGCCCTTCATCTGCCACTTGTTCAGAAGGTGCGCGACCTTCCTTTTCGCGCTCGCACAGAGCGGGCAGTCCTGCTTACCGTAGATCTCGATGATCATCTCGCTCTCCAGCAGGGCCGTAGGACGGGTGTTTTGGACTCTCCTTGTCTCACGTGAGGGCGACGCTGTAGCGGCCGCGGCGGCGGTCCTCCAGTTCGGCGATCTTGGACTTGTTCCAGTTGGGGATGCGGCTGAAGTAGCCGACCACCCTGCTCAGGCCGTAGACGTTTGCGCTGCCGCATTGCCCGCATTTGTCCTTCAGACCCGGGGTGGAGAGATGGCAGTCATTGCAGATCGTGAACTCGGGGCTCACGGTCAACTGGGCCGCCTGGGTCTTCCGGAACGTTTTCTCGACCAGGTTCAGGATGCTGGCGGCCGGCGGGCGCTCTTCGCCGACGAAGGCATGGATGATGGCGCCGCTCTCGATCGCCCGATGGAACTTCGCCTGGAGCCTGATTCGCGTCAGCAGGTCCACGGGTGCATCCGCGCGCAGGTGGACGCTGTTGGTGTAGTAGGCCTCGTCGCCTTCGATGTCGCCTGCCACCACGTCCCGGGCTTCGGGGAACCGGCGCAGGTCCACCTTGGCCAGTCGGCGGGCGGCGCTCTCCGCCGGCGATTCTTCCAGCGCCACCCTCATGCCGTGCTTCGCGCCCGCCTCCTTGGCCCGGAATTGCATATGGCGGATCAGGTGCAGGCCCCGGCGGATCATCTCCGCGTCCTCGTGCAGCTCCTTGCCCGTCATGTGCACGAGACACTCGTTGAGCCCGATCAGGCCGATGATGTAGGTGGCTTTGCTCAGGTCAACGTAGGGCCGGCCGTCGGCGGCCGTCTTGCCGATCTGCCAGAGGGGCTGGCTCGGGTCGGTCATGAGGGAGCCGATGAACTGCCGCTTCTGAAGGTGGGCCTCCATCGCCAGGTCGATCATCCGGTCCACTTCCTCGTAGAGCTTCTCGAAGTTGCCCTTGCCCGCGCGGTAGGCGGCCTGAGGGATGTTGATGGTGACGTTCTGGAAGCCGCAGAAGCGCATGCTCTCGGGGTGCCGGATCATGTAATCGTCTTTGATGGTGGTACGCAATCGGCAGCAGGCGCTCAGGGTGACCTCATCTCGGTCGAAGATGAAATAGGGCACGCCGTTCTCGCCGGCTATCTGGCAGGCGTACTCGAGTATCTCTCGCTGGGCCGGGTCGTCGAACGTGTCGTCGCTGATGTGCAGGTCGCACTTGGGGAAGGCGAAGATGTTGCCGTGCTCGTCGCCGGCCCGCCAGACGTCCAGCATCGCCTTGCAGAAGCGCTGGGCCGTCTTCTCGTACTCACCGTAGGTGCGGTCGGTGTACTTCCCGCCGGGGCCGATGGCGGGCACGTCTTTCAGATAGCGGGGGACGCCGGTGTGGACGTTGAAGTCGAGGAACAACGTCTGGCCCCCGCGGCTGAAGGCGTTCTGCGAGGAGCTGAAGATCAGGTGCTGCGCCTCCTGTTGCATGTCCGCGTAGGACATGTCCTCGACGAACGGCGCGTAGAAGATGTTGATGTAGCCGACTCCGAGCGCACCGGCGTAGTAAGCCTGCATGGAGGCGAGGAAGGTGTTGAGGTGGCCGGTCAGCGTGCGGGCGTGCCGGGCGGGGGCGCTGGACGTGTCCAGGTTCTCCAGGTGCAGGCCGTACTTCTTCAGGTATTCCAGCGAATGGCTGGAGCAGTAGACGCGCGTGGGATAGCCGAGGTCATGGATGTGGATCTTGCCCAGCATGTGGGCCTCGGCCACGTCTTCGCTGAACAGCTCTTGCAGGGCGAACTGCTTGAGCGTGTGCTCGGCGACGGACAGGTTGATGGCCTCGGGGTTGTTCTGCGCGATGTTGGCGTTCTCTTTGCTCTTGCTGTGGATGATCTGATCGAGGTCGTACTTGGGCATGCCGATGACGGCCTGCTTCTTCAGGCGGGCCGTCAGTCCCCTTTCGAACAGCTCGTTGTCCACCAGCTCGCGCACCAGGGAGGTGGAGATGCGGGTCAGGCCGCTGTCCATGACGCGGCGCTCGACGTCGGAGGCGATCTGGCGGGCCAGTTCGGGCGCCACTTCGGCCTCGACCTCGAGGGCGCGAGCGACCATGCCCTTGTCCCAGTCGGACAGCTCGGCCTGGCCTTCCGCGTTCACCAGGAGGGCGATGTCCGTGGAGCTGCTGGGCCTTGTCACGGGTTTGCGCACCTGGAGGGACTGGCGGATGCGCGCGCGCCGGTCCCGGTACAGGATGTAGGCCTTGGCGGTCCGGGCGTGGCCGGTCTCGATCAGCACTTTCTCGACCACGTCCTGGATCTCCTCGATGCACGGCGGATCGTCCTCGAAGTCTCGCTCCAGCAGCATGACGACCATAGATGCCAGTTCGTCGGCCAGCACCTTGTCCTGACCGCCAACGGCCTGGGCTGCCTTGAAGATGGCGTTGGCGATCTTGCTCTTGTCGAAGGGGACCAAGCGCCCGTCGCGCTTCTTCACCTGTTTGACGCCGGACTTGTGGTTCTGGTCCTCAACAGCTTCCGTCCCTACGGCCATTTCGGTCTCCTCCCCCATCTGCGATGTCTGGATTCTCTGCTGGACTACGGCTTCGACGGCTCAATGCCGCTATGCCTTTCGTTTCTTGGCGCGGCGCGCCTTGCCGGACGCGGCCTTGCGGCCGGCGCCCTCGCCCTTCAGCACTGCGCCGGCCTCCTGGACGAAGTCTGTGACGTCCTTGAACTCGCGGTAGACCGACGCGAACCGGATGTAGGCCACCTGATCCAATTCCCTCAGGCTAGCCATTACGAGCTCGCCGATGGCCTTCGAGGGAACCTCGCCTTCGTACCGGTGGTGCAACTCCCGCTCGACCTCGTCGGCCAGATCGGTAATCCGTTCGGCCGGGATCGGGCGCTTGTAGCAGGCCTTGTTGAGCCCGACCAGGAGTTTCTGCCGGGAGAAGTCTTCGCGTTTCCCGTCCTTCTTCACCACGCGCAAGACGCTCATCTCGATGCGCTCGTACGTGGTGTAGCGACGCCTGCAGCCGTTGCACTCGCGCCGTCGCTTCACGTACGTCCCGTCCCTGCCGGGCCGGGAGTTGACGACGCGGTCATCCTCCTGGTGGCAGAACGGACACTGCATCTCGACACCCCCGGAAGGGCCAACTCCCCGTAAGTCCGAGCGGCAGAAAGCGATACGACCACCGCCAGAACCGGCGGCACCATGCTACATGTTGAACGATCCGGTATCATACCGCCCCACATCTTGCAATGTCAAGGTCAATCCGCTCCGCCGGGCCGAAATCAACGAAGGATGCGGATTTCGTGAATGTTGCATGGAAGCCGGATCTCCACGTAACGGATTGCGGTGCGTGCCTTTAGAGGATGGGGGGGGCTTCTGCGGTGTCCTCGGCGGTCACGTTTCGGGCGCAGCGATCCAGTTTGGCGTCCCCTGATTCCCGGCCGAAGAAGCTGGGTTTCGCGGGTGTGGCACGTTCTCTTCTTTGCGTGGTACCCAATCCGGCGTTTCCCCTTGGCCCGGGCCCCCGGTTCCGAGCGGCGCCGGGCGCGGGGTTGATTTTCCAGGGCGACGGGGCGAGAATTGCCTGGGAGAACGGTCTGCAAATGAGGTCGAAAGGGGCGCCGAAGATCATGGGCGATAAGGGTCCGAAAGAGCGGCACGAGGGCATCGCGAGCGCGGAGGGGTTCGCCTCCGCCCTTCCCTACAAGGAGAACTTGCCCGGGCTGGTGGACGGCATGTTGAGCGAACTGGAGAGGCGCGGCCGGGTCGAGCACGTCTGCCGGTATCCGCTGCCGAGCGCCGACACGGTCATCCGGATACTGGACCTCCTGGCGGAGCTGCTCTTCCCCGGTTACTTCGGGAAGGCGGCCCTCGACCAGCCGAACCTGCCATTCCACCTCGGCGAGACGATGAACACGGCCTTCGAGCTGCTGTCCGAGGAGATCTCACGCTGCCTCCGCCACGAGAGGCAGCACGGTGAGAGACGGGACCGGCAGGAGTGCGAGGACGAGGGCCGCCGGCACGCGTTCCGGCTGCTGGAGAAGCTGCCCGGCCTGCTCGATGTCCTGGATGAGGACGTGCGGGCGGCCTACGCCGGCGATCCCGCCGCGACGGGCTACGACGAGGTCATCTTCTGCTACCCCGGCTTCCGCGCGGTCATGATCTACCGCATAGCCCACGAGCTGCACCAGCAGGAGGTGCCGTGGCTGCCGCGCATCATGACCGAATACGCCCACAGCATCACGGGCATCGACATCCATCCAGGCGCCCGAATCGGCCGGAGCTTCTTCATCGACCACGGCACGGGGGTGGTGATCGGCGAGACGACCGAGATCGGCGACAACGTGCGCATGTACCAGGGAGTCACGCTCGGTGGTTTCAGGTTCCGCAAGACCGAGGAGGGCGAGCTGGAGCGCGGCTACAAGCGCCACCCCACCATCGAGGATGACGTGATCGTCTACTCGAACGCCAGCATCCTGGGGCCGATCACCGTCGGCAAGGGGTCGGTCATCGGCGCCAACGTGCAACTGGCCGAGTCCGTCGAGCCGAACACCCAGGTGACGATCGAGGCGCCGCGGCACCGCATCAGGCAGCGCAAGGACGATTGAGCGCCGGCGTCCCCCAGGCGGCGGGATGCCAGCGTTCCTGCGAAGCGCTGCGGGCCTCGTGGTTTCTATGCCCGGATCGGGCGTTCGTCACGCGTTCTCGGTGGCCCTGAGTATGTGCCCGTAGTAGAGGCGGTGCAGGTCCCCTTTCGGGTAGGCCTCCGAGCGGATGTCGGGCGCCAGCGCGGCGTCCGACACGTCGTTGTAGTGCACCACCTTGCACTCGTAGTGACGCACGCACTGCTCGATCAGGGGCGCGCGGACGGTCTCGGCCTGCACGGCGGTGAGGTTCGCGCCAGCGAACTTGTCGGTGTCCCGCCCCGAGACGGACCCACAGTACATGCACGTGTCGTGCAACTCGTCCGGCGGCACGGCCACGACGAACTCGCCCGTGGCCTCCAGGTTCTGGAAGGTGAACCGGGACGGCCGCACAACCACCACGAAGATCGGCCTGCCCCAGATGACGCCCGGGTTCCCCCACCCGATGGCCATGACGTTGGGTCGGCCGTCGGCATCCGTGCTCGTCAGCAGCAGGCCGTGCTGCTGCATCGTCTCGACGGTCTTGCCCAGGTTCTTCGTGAAGGGGATCTCGCTCAGTTCCATGCTGCTCTCTCGATCCAGAGGTGTGGGCTCAGGCGGTTTCGGCTGAATCAGGTCCGGCCGCCGGCCCAGCCTGGTCCTGGCTCGCCTCGCCCGCGTCTGGTTTCCCCCCGCCGACGCCGGCCGTCAGCGAAAGCTTCAGCAGGTCCTCGACCGTGAGGCCCTCGATCTCCTGAACGGCGTCGCGGTTCATGAAAACGGTGTAGCCGCCGAGCTGGTAGCTCATGGGCAGGTAAACGGCCACACGGCCCTCGGCCCCGGGCAGGAACTTCTCCGGCTGCTCCTGGGTGATGAGGCCGAGCAACTGGACCTTGCCGTCCTCGGAAGCAACTATGGCGGGCTTGCCGCGTTCCTCTTCCTTCCCCCCGCCCAGGAACTGGAGCAAGTCCCGCACGGCCGAGTAGACGCTCTTGACGAGCGGGATCTTGTCGACGATCTTCTCGCCCAGGCCTATCAGGCCTCCGAACAGCCAGCTCCGGGCCACCAGGCCGATCGCGTAGATGGCAGCTACACCGACGATGATTCCGATCCCGGGCAGCGGTCCCTCCCAGCCAAGCTTCTCGGAGAGCTCAGTCAAGGGCCCCAGCCAGACGGGCTTGAGCGCGGCGCGCACCAGCCTGTCCAGACCCAGGAGCGCCGCCACCACCACGTAGACCGTGATCAGGACCGGCGCGACGACGACGAATCCGTTGAGCAGGATCGTACCATGCTTCTTCATGCTCATTGCACTCATCCCCCAACTAGCCAGCGGCGAGCCCCGCCACGGGCGAGGCGCATCGTCCGAGTGGCCATTATAGGTCTCAGGGACAGAGCGGCAAGTGCGGGGCCACTGCCGCCCGCACAGAGCAGTGTTGGAGGGACTATCATGCCGCCCGCCGTACGGCGGGCTGGGGGTATGAAGTGGCCCCGGAATCGCGGGGGCTGGCGCCCCCGGCTAGACCTATGTCGTCCCCATCGGGACTCACGACGAGCCGCGCGGGCCACTGGGCGCGGCACCAAGGGAACGTCAGCCTCTCCAGGCACGGTTGCAACCCGACGGCCCGGGGGGTATAAGCGCGCTGTAACTCCCACCTGATACCGGGAGCGGAGACCATGCCTGCGTTCCTACTCGCTTTGTCCGTGGCCCTGGCCGTTCTGGCGTTCTGTGCCTCCGCCCAGGGGGCGACCGGCGGCGCCGATCTGGCGGCGCTGGACGCCTGGGAGATCGCCGTCGCCGAAGATGCCCTGCCTTCCGAAGTCTACGCGGCGGAGGAATTCAGGGACCACCTCGCCCTCGCCTCCGGCGCCGAGCTCCCCATCGTGAGAACGAAGGACCCGCGGCCCCGCCAGGTGCGGATCGGCCCGGCCACTGTGGGTTTCGACACGGGAGACTTCGAGCCCGAGGATCTGCGCATCGTCGTCCGCGAAGACGCGATCGAGATAGCCGGCGGGCGCCCGCGCGGGACGCTCTACGGCGTCTACACGTTCCTGGAGGACTACGTCGGCGTGCGGTTCCTCACGGCCGACCACACGCACGTGCCGAAGCTGGGATCGCCGCATCCGGTCGGGCCGCTGGACCGCACCTACAGCCCGCCCCTGTCGTTCCGCTGGGCCTTCTACGGCGAGAACCGGGCCGATCCGGCCTTCGCCGCTCGCCTGCGCAACAACACCATCACGGACGACCCGCGCCTGGGCGGCAAGAGTCCGATGGGACTGATCAGCCACACCTTCGGCCGCCACATTCCCTCAAAGAAACACGGAGCCAAGCATCCCGAGTACTTCGCCGAGCGGGACGGCAAGCGGCTGGCGCCGGTCGAGAACGACTGGTACGAGACCGAACCCTGCCTGACCAACCCGGAGGTGCTGCGAATCGTTACGCAGAGCGTGCTCGAAGAGCTGGAAGGGCATCCGGAGCGGGGCAACATCTCGGTCAGCCAGAACGACAACGACCAGTACTGCCAGTGCGCCAAGTGCCGCGCCATAGACGAGCGCGAGGGCACGCCGATGGGCACGCTGCTCACCTTCGTCAACGCCGTGGCAGACGAGGTGGCCGAGAGACACCCGGACGTCATGGTGGGCACGCTCAGCTACTGGTACTCGCGCCGGCCGCCGAAGGCGATCCGGCCCCGGCCAAACGTGCAGATCCAGCTCTGCAGCATCGAGTGCTGCCTGATGCACCCGATCGACGACCCCGACTGCCCGAAGAACGTCGAGTTCTGCCGCGACATGCACGCGTGGGGTGAGATCTGCGAGAACATCAGCATCTGGAACTACAACACCAACTTCCGCAACTACCTGCTGCCCTGCCCCAACCTGCGCGTGATCGAGCCGAACATCCGCTACTTCGTCGAGAACAACGCCAAAGGCATCTTCATGCAAGCCGCCGGGAACGCGCGCGGCGCGGAGCTGTCGGACCTGCGCAACTACATCATCAGCAATCTCCTGTGGGACCCGAGCCGCAGCGGCCGGGAGCTGATGGACGAGTTCCTGGACCTCCATTACGGTCCCGCCGCAGGGCCCATTCGGCGGTTCATCAACCTGGTCCATGACAATGCGGAGGCAAGGGGGCTCCACCAGAACTGCTTCGGCCGGGCGGCCGACTACGGCGTGGACGAGCCCATTTCGCAGGCCGGCCTGGCCGCGTTCGGCGAGGCCCTCGAACTGGCGCCGGACGACGCGGTGCGGGCCCGCGTTGAGAAGGCGTCCATCTGCGCTTACCGGGCGGCGCTGGAGCCGGTCTGGTACCTCGAGGAGAAAGAGGAACTGGATGCCGGGCTCGCGGAGCGCATGCGCCCGCTCGCCGCGCGGCTGTTCGAGCTATGCGAGCTGTACGGCGTGACGCACGCATGGGAGCACGGCAAGATCGACGAGGCACAGCAGCGCGTCTGCGGCCTGCTGGGACTGGAATAGGCACGTCCGACCCAACGGCTGTTACCGCGGGCCCTGGTCGGTGCATGGCGACAACGGGAAGACCCCAGAGGAAAGAAGACGCAGGGGTGCGAGTGCTTGAACGCCCCGCCATTGCATGAGAAGATGACAGTAGTGTGATGCGCGTGGCACGGGCAGACGGGATCGGCAATGAGCTCAGAAAGCCACGTTGGCAGCAATAACGACGGAGGAGCACCATGCCTTACGCGCTATTCCCCCGACCGAAGAAGGCCACCTTCCGCAAGGAATCGCTCGAACTCAGGCATGCGCAGTGGATCAAGGTCACGCCGGAGGTGTCCGCACGCTTGAAGGAGCACGCCGTGGCGTTCGCCCGCAATGTGGCGCGCGTGTTCCCGAAGCCGCCGCAGGTCACGTCCGGTGAACCCGCTGCGGGTCAGGTGCTGCTGACGCTGAAGCTCGAGGACGTGGGGCTCCTGCCCCAGGGCTACGCCCTTTCCACCGACGAGTCGGGCATCCGGCTGGGGGCCGCCGATGAGGCAGGCCTTTACTACGGCCTCCAGACGCTGGCGCAGCTTCTGCAGCAGACCGGCGCCAGGCCCCCCGTCTTCCGGATCGCCGACGAGCCGGACTTCCCGAGCCGGGGCGTCATGCTCGACGTGAGCCGATGCAAGGTACCTAAGCTGGAGACGCTGTTCCGGATCGTCGAGATGATGGGGAAGCTCAAGCTGAACCAGCTCCAGCTCTACACGGAGCACACGTTCGCCTTCTCGGAGCACGAGGTCGTTTGGCACGACGCGTCGCCGCTGACGCCCGGGGACATGCTGCTGCTCGAAGCCCACTGCAAGGAACACTACGTTGAGCTCGTGCCGAATCTGAACTCGTTCGGCCACTTCGAGCGCTGGCTGCGCCACCCCGAATATCGCCACCTGGCCGAGTGCCCGGACGGGTTCGAGTACTCCTGGGGAGGCCGCTCGCAGCACGGCTCGGTCCTCAGGCCGAGCCGGAACAGCCTGCAGTTCCTGGACTCGCTCTACCGGGAGTTCCTGCCCAACTTCACCTCCGACCTGTTCAACGTGGGCTGCGACGAGACGTGGGAGCTGGGCAAGGGATGGAGCAAGAACAAGTGCGAGGAGAAAGGGACCACGCGCGTCTACCTGGACTTCCTTCTTGGCATCCACCGTCTCGTGCGGAAGCAGGGACGCAGAATGATGTTCTGGGGAGACATCATCCTGCACCAGCCGGACCTCATCCGGGAGATCCCGGAGGACGTGGTTGCCCTGGAGTGGGGCTACTCGGCGGACCACGCCTTCTCCAAACGCTGCCGCCTGTTCAAAGACGCGGGCGCCACCTTCTACGTCTGCCCGGGAACGTCGAGCTGGAACTCCCTGACCGGGCGCACCCCCAACGCCCTGGGCAACCTGTCGAACGCCGCCCGGAACGGCGCGAAGCACGGCGCCATCGGCTACCTCATCACGGACTGGGGAGACCGCGGCCACCATCAGTACCTGCCCATCAGCTATCCCGGTTTCTGCGCCGGCGCCGCGTATTCGTGGTGCTTCAAGGCCAACGCCGAGCCCGACGTGGCCGCCGCCATAGACACGCTCATCGTCCCGGATGCCGCCGGGAAGCTGGGCCAGATACTCATGGAGCTCGGCCAGGTCTATGAGCTGGTCCCGAAGGAGGTCGGCAACGGCACGATCTTCAATCACCTGCTGTTCAGCGACATAGGAACGAAACGCCTCCTCGAAGACGTCACGACGGCCAGCCTGAAGAAGTGCGTGCGCAAGTTCGACCAACTGGCAGATCGGGTGGCAGAGGTCCGGCTGCGCGCAGAGGACGGCGAGCTCGTGAAGGCGGAACTCCGCAACGCCATCGCCATGGCGCGCCTGGGCGCCGAACGCGGCCTGGCGGGCCTGGACCCGAAGTACCGCGACGACGAAGCCCTGCGCCACGCCCTCCAGCACGTCATCTCGCAGCACGAGCAGCTATGGCTGGCGCGCAACCGGCCGGGCGGACTGAACGAGAGTTCCGGCCGCCTCCGCAGGCAGCTCGAAGTGTCAGAGTGACCTCGGCACGCACAGGGCCGACCGCACTGCCGTATCCCACAGCCTTGGACAAGGGAGACCAGCATGAAGTTAAGGGAGAAGTTCTGGCTTTGGGGGCAGGATGCAGGAACGCACCACGCATATCACAACAACGAATGGAAGCTGCCGGGCGTCAATCGGATGGATCCGGCCGAGGGCACCGGGCACTTCGGCATCGTCAACTGCTGCCGGGTCGTGATGTCCGGCAAGCCGCTGCCGCCGTTCGACGGCGAATCGGAGAAGCTGAAGGACCTGAAACGTGTGGTGTGGTCCGTCATAGGCGACGGCAGCTCCACGCGGCACAACGAGGGTGCGACTGACCTGGAGGAGGTCATCCGCCAGGCCCGGCTGTTCCCGAACGTCTGCGGTGGCATACTTGACGACTTCTTCGTGGACAACGTTTCGCCTCGCCTATCGCTGGATCAACTCAAAGAGGTCAAGCGCCGGCTGAGCGGCAATGAGCCGCGTCCGCTGGACCTCTGGGTGGTCTACTACGCCAGGCAGTTGGCGCAGGATTACCGCGCCTATCTCGACGTCTGCGACGTGGTCACTCTGTGGACGTGGAAGGCGGCTGACCTGCCGAACATAGACGAGAGCGTTGCCCGGCTGTGCCGCATAACCCCGGACAAGCGCCGCCTGGCCGGCTGCTATCTCTGGAACTACGGCGAGCGCAAGCCGGTGACAACGGCCCAAATGGAACTGCAGTGCTCCAGGTATCAGCAGTGGATCAAGAAGGGCGACCTGGACGGCATCGTGTTCTGCGGTAACACGCTGGCCGACATCGGCATCGAAGCAGCAGACTGGCTCAGAACCTGGATCCGGCAGGTGGCCGACGAGGAAGTCTGAGCGGACTTAGACCTCGTGTCCTCCCCCAAAGGCGGGAGCGACCGACGAAGTCGCGTTTGACTCCCCGAGCCTGAGGCGTGACAATCTGTCTGTGGGAGCGGCGCAGAGCCGCTCCCGGGCAAGCCAGGGCCAGCACCCGGTCCCGTTCGTTTGCCGCGGGAGGGGATCGACCGACAGTCGAAAGGGGAAGGGATGAAGCACGTCCACTACAAGGAGGTCAAGGCCCAGAAGGCCACGGAGGCAGGAGCGGAAGGCTGCCGCGTGCGCTGGTTGATCTCGGACGAGGACGGCGCGCCGAACTTCTACATGCGCCGCTTCGAACTCGAACCGGACGGCCGCACGCCTCGCCACGCCCACCCCTGGGAGCACGAGGTCTACGTGCTCGAAGGCGAAGGAACGCTGTTGTGCAAGGGCGGCGGCGAACCGTTCCGCGCAGGAGACGTGGTCTACATCCCCCCCGGCGAGGCCCACTCATTCACCGCAGGGCCCAAGGCGCCCGTCGCTTTCCTGTGCATGATCCCCAAAGAAGGCAAGGTGAGCTGAGCGGCGCGCCCCACCATGCCGCCAGGCGTGTTCATGCACCGTACCCCCGCGCCTGAAGGGGCGGAAGATCAAGACTGATCCCGCCAGGGGTGCCCCTCACCCCTGCTGCTCCCAGCGGAAGAGCCGCACCCCGACGCCGAAACACAGGATCCCCACCCCGACCAGGATGCCACAGGGCAGGAGCACCTCCTGCACGGAGAACCCGCGCCAGATCGCCCCTTCCAGGGCCAGCACCCCCCACTTGAGCGGGCTGAAGGTGCTGGCCGCCCGCAGCCAGCCCGGCATCATGGCCAGAGGCAGCATGCCGCCCCCTGTCATGGCCATGATCATGAAGATGGGCCACGCAAACGCATTGGCGGATTGCTCCGTGCGCCCCAGCACGGAGACGCCCATCATGACGCCCACAAAGCACACGGCGGTCGAGACGACGGCCAGGACGAGCACCAGGTAGGAATCGGCCCGAATGCCGAAGGCCACAATGCCGATCCCCAGGATCAGGGCCGAGACGAGGGACGTGGTCAGGAAGCAGGCCAGCGCCTTGCCGCCCAATATATGCGCCCGGCTGAGGGGGGCCGCTTGCAGGCGCCGGAGCGTTCCCTTCATGCGCTCTCCCACAAGCGAGATCCCGAACATTGCGGCACAGCAGATGAATCCCCAGGCCAGACCTTGAGGGAACGTGACTTCGAAGGACGACCTGGGGCCTTCCTGCTGGCGGACCACGTCAGTAGTCTCGAGGTCGAACGGCTGCCATTCCGCCATGTCAAAGGCACCGCCCGCGGGCATTTCTGCGTAAAGCTGCTCGGCCGCGTTGAGGAACTGCGCCAGAAGGGCCTGCGCGACGGGATCCATGTCCCCGGCCTGTTCCACCTGCTGGCGGGCCTTGGCCATCTGGCTGCTCATGCGGTCCGGGTCCGTCCAGAGGTCCTCGAAGGAGCTGAACATGTGCTTCATCAGCACGCCCTGAAGCATGCCGGCTTCGGCCTTGCGCGACGGGTCGATCCCGATCTCCATTTGCGCACCGCCGCCCCGGAAAGGGTTCTCGCGCGTCTCCCCGAAGCCCGGCAGCAGCACGAGGTAGGCGGTCCACTTGCCCCGGCGCACGTTCTCCGTGGCCTCATCGCGCCCGGTCTCGGTGACCGTCAGCTCCTCCGACTCCGCCAGATCCTGGATGAACGCGCGGGAGCCCGGCGTCTGATCCTCGTCCACGACGGCCACGTGCATGCTCCAGCTTTCCGACCCGCCGGCGGAGAAGATGAGCCCGAACAACACGGCGATCATGACCGGCCAGCAAATGGCGAAGAAGGCGGCGGCCTTGTCCAGCAGGAGCAGGCGAATGTCCTTGACGGCGATGAACCAGATGGTCTTCATCAGTCCCTCAGGTGGCGCCCGGTCAGTGCCAGGAAGACCGATTCCAGGTCGGGTCGCTCCAGGCTGAACCGGATCAGGTCCCCTTCCGACTCCAGCCGCCTGAGTTCGGCCAGCGGCTCATCGGTGTCCACGCGCAGCTCCCTGTCGGCGAAGACGGCGTGGACGACGCTCTTGCCGCCATGGGCGGCTATCAGGTTGTCCACGGTGTCCAGCGCCAGCAGGCGGCCGTGATCCAGGATTGCTACGCGGTCGCAGATGCGCTGGGCCTCTTCCATGTAGTGCGTGCAGTAGACCGCGGTCTTGCCCAACCGGGCCAGCTCGCGGATGCGGTCCAGGATGGCGCTGCGCGACTGGGGGTCCACGCCGACGGTGGGCTCGTCCAGAAGGAGCAGATCGGGGTCATGCACCAGGGCCGCCGCCAGGTTCAGCCGGCGCTTCATGCCGCCGCTGTAGGTGGACACGCGGTCGCCTCGCCTCTCGGTCAGGCCGACCATGTCGAGCACCTCCGCCACGCGCTCGGCCAGGCGGTTGCCGAACAGGCCGTACATGCGAGCGAAGAAGCGCAGGTTGGCCTCGCCGGACATGTCCTCGTAGAGGGCGAGCGTCTGCGGAGCGATGCCCATGCGGCGACGGGTCGCCAGGTCGGAGGGACGGCCGCCGCCGTCCAGCTCGACCGATCCGCTGTCGGGCTCCAGCAGGCCGATGGCCAGGTTCACGGTGGTCGTCTTGCCGGCGCCGTTCGGGCCCAGCAGCCCGAGTATCTCCCCGCGGCGGACCTCGAACGATAGGCCGTCCACGGCGAGCACCCGGCCGAACGCCTTGCGCAGCTCCGTCAGCTTCAACATGGCACACTGACTCCCGGCCCCGCCACGCGACGAGCTCAGTAGTTGTCTCCCTGGTAGACGAACGGACAGCCGGGCGGGAACAGGATGTCCATGTAGGGCCTCAGCTTCGTCGGCACGGACGCGCCCTTGCGCTGCATGACGTGGCTGACGGGGAAGTACCCCGTCAGCAGGCCGGACAGCCACCGTCGCGGGATGCGGACCTGCGGCGACCTGACCGGCTCCGTGATGCGCATGTCGTCTCCGTGCAGCGCGATGCCGACGCGCCCGATCTCGGTCGAGATTGTGAACGCGACCGGCGGCAGCGCGGAGCATGCCTCCTGCCAGCGGGCGGCGAACGTGGGTTCGAGCCTTTTCATCAGGACGGGGAAGTCCACGACGGCCATAAGCGCTCCGCCGGTCGCCCCGCTCCACTGGTGCCACTCGGCGGGGACATTGTGGCGGATGAAGACGGCGAGCGCGTCATCCCAGGGCAACGGCAGCTTCAGTTCGCGGGCCTCGTGCCTGCGGGCGTGCTTGACCAGGACACCGAGTGCCACTCGGCAGCTCTCCTCCTTCTGGCGCACGACCAGCTCCCCGAAACCAGTTGCGCCGTGCTGGCCTTCGGTCACGTAGCCGTGAAGCTTGTCCTTCGCGTCCAGGATGAGCCTCGGCTTGCGGAAGAGCCAGGTCTTGCCACCGGGTCCGGTCAGCCAGTGCCAGAGGTCAGCGTCCCTGACGGCCGCGCACATGCGCTCCCGTGTCACCGCCGCGTAGAGCCTGCGGACGCCGGGCAGGTCTTCCTCCCGCATGACGCGCAAGCGGCCGGGCCGCGCCTCCTTGCGGGCCTTTTCCCTCTCGATCTTCACGTGGCCCGGCGCCATGTAGGGGTAGTAGCCGAACCGGTAGTAGTAGTCGGATATGCCCTGGAGGTAGGCGGCCAGGCAGCCGTTCTCGGCCATGTAGCGGGAGGCGTCCTCCATGGCGGCTGAGCTGTAGCCGCGCTTGCGATAGTGATCATGCGTCCCGACGGGCCCCACCGTCATCGCGGGCACCTTGACCGCCCCGAAACGGATCACGCGGGGCCCCATGGTGACGGCGCTCACCACCCGGCCGTCCGCAACGGCCAC
>CAZSET010000081.1:0-14924 GCA_964605915.1 uncultured candidatus Brocadiaceae bacterium
ACGAACAACGGTGCTGCGGTGCTGATGTTTCCGATCTTCATGACCATGGCGGAGAAGACGGGGATGGGGCCAAGAGGCGTTCTGTTCACCTTGATGCTCGCGGCCGGCAGCAGCTTCCTCTCGCCCATCGCCTACGTCGTTCTGACGGGCTTCGCGCTGGCGCAGGGGCTGCTGATCAGCCTGGCAGTGGGGCCGACGATGGAGCTTGGCCAGACGGCTCAGTGCGCCTTCTCGTTGCCGTTGTTCCTGCTCATACTGGCCATCCCGATACTGACGATGCGCCTTCTGAGCGAGGAGACCAGCAGCGGCACCATTGAGAGCCTGATGACCACCCCGGTGAGCGAGGCCGAGGTGGTGCTGGGCAAGTATGCGGGGGCTCTGATCTTCGCGGTCGTCATGTACGTGCCCATCCTGGCAGAGGTCGCCTTCATCCGCCTGCTGGGGGAGATGGACGCCGGTCCGCTGCAGTCGGGCTTCCTGGGGCTGTTTCTGCTGACGGCGCAGTTCATTTCCGTTGGGTTGCTCTGCTCGGCATTCACGCGCATTCAGATCGCCTCGGCAATCATGAGCTTCGTGATACTGCTGGGGCTCTACTTCCTTTGGCTGCTGAGCCGCGATGCGACGACGACGGTGGGTGGTGTGCTGCGGTACCTGTCGCCGCCCATGCATTACACGAGCTTTCTCAAGGGCATCGTGGACACGCGGGACGTCGCCTACTTCATCCTGACAACGGCCGCCATGCTGTTCCTCACCGTCAAGGCCCTCGAGCTGAGGAAGTGGAGGTGAGCGCGATGGGCAAGCAAGGAGCGGCCCGCTGGAAGGTTGTCAGCCGGATGGGCGTTCTGCTGGGCCTTGCGTTCGTGCTCGGGGGCTTCATCGCGCAGGACGTGGCCCCCCCCGGCTTCACGAAGGTCGTCTACGTGACAATGGGGCTCTGGATTGCGGGCGGCGTTCTAGTGCTGGCGGGCATCGTGCTCAACTTCGGCGACCTGGTGCGGTTCGCGCGCGGAGGACGAGTGGGGGAGGGCGCCAACTTCGCCCTGACGGTCCTGCTCGCGGTGGCCCTGGTGGCGCTTCTCTGCTACATCAGCACGCGCCGGTTCGCCCGGCTCGACTGGACGGGGCAGCAGAAGTATGAGCTGCACACGAAGACGGAGAACATCCTGCGCTCCCTGGATCGCGACGTGGAAGTGACTGTCGTCTATACCCCGGCGGACCCGAGCGTGATGGGCTGGCTGGAGCCGACGTCGGAGATGCTGGAGGAATTCAAGGCCCTCAGCAGTCATACGCGCGTGCAGGAGCTGGACTGGTCCGTGCCGGAGAGCCGGAGCAGGCTCGAGGCGCTGCTTCAGCGCCTGGGGGAGGACAGCGTGCCCGGCGGCTGCGTGGTGTTCGCCACGGCGGATTCGCATGAGATCGTCCCGGCCGCCAAGCTCATCGAGGGCTCGTACGGCCCGGGCGGCCCCGTGGGGGACTTCTGGGGAGAGGACGCCTTTGCCACCGCGCTGACCAAGCTCACCGAGACCGAGAAGGTGACGATCTACGCCCTGACCGGGCATGGCGAGAGAGTGCTCGAAGCCGAGCCGCCGATGCCGGCGGCCGCACGGGAGCCGGAGCAGATCCACAGCTCTCCGGAGTACTCGCTATCCAGGGCCGTCAAGCAGCTCAGGAAGGACAACTATGAGGTCAAGCCCCTGAACCTGGCTGCCGAGGGCGCGGTGCCCGAAGATTGCGGGGCCCTCCTCATTGCCGGGCCCAGGACGCCGCTCAGCGAGAGCGAGATGCGGGCGCTGGATGATTACTTCCGCAACCGCAAGGGCGCCGCCGTCATGATGTTCGATCCGGAGATGGTGACGGGGGCAAGCACCAATCTTCCGGAACTGCTCCAGGACTACGGCGTGGCGGTCCGCACCGACACCGTGGGCGTGGCCAAGTTGCCCTCCATCTTCGGCACCATCCGGGAAGCCTACGTGCCCGTCACGTCGGAGGGCATCGCCGACCATGCCATCACTGCCGACCTGAAGAACTACAGCTTTGCCCTGCGTAGCGGCTGTCCGCTGGAGGTGGTCAACCCGCAGCCGGGCGAGATGCTCAGTGCGAAGGCCGTCCTGACCGGCGTCGAGACAAGCTGGGGCGAGACGGACTACCGGCCGGGCACCCGCCAGGCCGCCGAGTACGACGCCGGGCAAGACGTGCCGCCCCCCGTGATCATGGCGGCCGTGGTTGAGCCGGAGGCGCCGCCCGCCGGCCCCTACGGCCCGCCTCCGCCGGTCGACGTCCCGGGGCCGCGGATCGTCGTGATCGGCAGTTCACTGGCCTTCGTCAATGCCTCCGTCGCGGACTCCCCCGCCAACCTGTACTTCTTCCTCAACGCCGTCAACTGGATGGCGGGCAAGCTCCACAGGCGCGGCATTCCGGCGAAGCAGATCGAGTTCAACCAGGTGGACGTCTCGGAGAATCAGGTCCGGGCCGCGCGTTACGTCTTCGTTGTCATCCTGCCGGCCTGCATCATCGCACTGGGCATCTCCGTCTGGGTGATCCGCAGGAGATGAGACGAGCGGGAGCGTCAAGTTCGCCATGAAGTACAAATCCACGCTGCTGCTGTTGATCGCCGTCGTCATCGCGGGGGTCGTCGCTCACTCCCTCTCGAAGGAACCTACGTCGGAAGAGCTCCAGAAGCTCCGCAAGCGCCTGCTGGCGGACATGAACACCAGCAACATCGAGACGCTAATCATGGAAGCGGGCGAGCAGCGGCTCGTCTGTGAACGGCAGGCAGACGCCGACGTGGGGTGGCGCATCACCGGGCCCATCGAAGTGCGCGCCGACCGCTGGGAGGTCGAGGGCATCCTGGACAAGCTCGAGCTGGCCGAGAAGGTCGCGTCCACGTTCCCGGAAGGCGGCAAGGCGCTGGACCTGGCGCAGTACGGCCTGACTGAGCCGCTCCGGGCGATCACGCTCCGCGAGGAGCAGCCCGGCGGGCGGACCTGGACCGTCCTGGTGGGCAAGGAGGCCGGCGTTGCGGACACCGTCTACATGGCCGTCCAGGGGGAGGACGCCGTCTACGCCGTCAAGAAAGACGTGGCCGATAGGACGGACGTAACGCTCACGGACCTGCGCAGCAAGAAGCTGGCGACCCGCATCAGCACCCTTGACATGGAGAAGGTAACCGTTGCGGCGGCGGAACTCGACGGGGAGCCCGGGTTCGAGGTCGTCTGCGAGAGGGCGGAGGACAGGTGGGAGCTGAAACGGCCCGTGCACGACCTGGCGGACGAGAGCGCGGTCAGGGGCGTCGCGAACAAGCTCTACGATCATCACGTCGGCGCGGACGAGTTCGTGGCGGATGACCCGACGAAGGCGGCCGACTACGGCCTGGCCGATCCAGCCCTGACCGTCATCGTGGAAGGGGAGCAAGAGACTCAAACTTTCGTCCTGTCCCGCCGCATGGACGGCGAAGAGGTCCGCTACTATGCCATGCACAAGGGCGAAGTGCCGATAGTCGCAGTCCCCGAGACGTTGTTCAACGACCTGCGCAAGGACGCCGACGACCTGCGGGAGCGGTCCCTGGGGGACTTCACGGTTGCGGACGTGGCGGAGGTCTCTATCGCGGGGCCGGCCGGCGAGCTGGTGCTCGCGAAACAGGACGAGGGCTGGCAGATCGCGGCCGATTCGCCGGTTGCGGCCGACGACGGCGTCATGGACGATCTGCTCCGCGGCCTCAAAGAGGCCGAGGTCGACAAGTTTGTCGCCGACGAGCCGGGGGACCTGGCCGGTTACGGCCTGAGCGAAGGTGCCAGGACGCAGTTGGTCCTGAGAGATTCCGAGGGCAAGACTCTCTCGGAGGTCTTCCTCGGGTCGGCGGATGAACTGGGCGAGCGCGTCTACGCGCAGCGACCCGCGTATCCGCCCGTGCTGGCCCTCAAGAAGGCGGACTTCCTGGATAGAATCGCGCGCGGGCGGCTTGCTTTCCTGGACCGGCTCGTGCTGGCGGAGCCGCGCGACGAAGCACGCGAGGTGCTGCTGACGAACGCCGAGGGCCGGTTCCGGTGCACGTGGAACGAGGAGGGGAGCGAATGGGAGCTGGCCGAGCCCGTCTCCGGCAAGGCGGACCAGGTGGCCGTGCGGGCCGTGGTGGGTGACTTCGCAAGCCTGCGGGCCGAGACGTTCGCCGCCGAGCGGGCGGCTGACGTAAGCGCCTTCGGCCTGGCCGAGCCGGCCGCCGAGGCCACGGTGACCTATCGCGCCGAGTCCGGGCCGGCAGGGGAGGAGGAAGGGGAGACCGAAGTGCCCGGGCGCACCCGCACCCTCCTGATCGGCGCCGAGACCGCGGCCCCGGCCGAAGGCCGCTTCGCGAGGCTGGCCGACGACGAGCGCGTCTTCGTCCTGCCCGACTACGTGGCGCGTCACTTCCTGGCGAACCTGGCCTCCAGGCGCATCAGCACGGTCTTCAAGCCGACCGCCGTCACGTTCGCAAGCGGCGGGGTCAGCCGCCGGTTCATCTACGATGACGAGAAGGACGCCTGGACGGACGCGGACGGCACCGACCTGCCTGAGGGCCGACGCGACGCGGTGGGGGCGGCGGTCAGGCTCCTGCGTCACTTCGACGGCGCTGCCATCGCGGACTACGTGGCAAAGGAGCCGGAAGCGTATGGCTTCGACGAGCCCTACCTGGCCGTCGAGGTCCAGGACGAGCTGGAGCAGGTCAAGAAGGTCCTCATCGGCGGAGAGACGGACGAGGGCGACCGCTACGCCAGAGGCTTCGTGACGGACTTCGTGCTGAGGGCTGCGCAAGCGGACGTCCAGACCCTCACGGCCGTGCTGGAGGAGCCCGCCGAGCCGGGGGACGAGGCTGCGCCAGCCGAAGGTGAAGCCGAGGCTCAGCAATGAGCCGGCGCGCGGCAGTCTGCATTGCGGGCGCAGGACAGATCTGCGTCGCATGCCCGTCTGGAGCCGTCCTTCTGACTTCGGAAAACGGCGGCACGCCCCGTGGTCTGGTGCCCGTTCCGCGTTTCCCCCGACATGTCCGCCCGCTGCTTGCCGCTGCGCATGCCGCACCCCTCTGGTATAATGAGAGGGTTTGGGCGGGCTCGGTAGCGCCTCCATAGCTCCATTCCTCCCCGCCGGCGGGCCAGGCGCAATGAATATCCCCACCGTCGCCATCGTCGGGCGGCCCAACGTGGGCAAATCGTCGCTGTTCAATGCCCTCTGCGGGCAGCGCGTCGCCATCGTCGAGCCCACGGCGGGCGTCACCCGCGACCGGATCAGCCGCACCGTGAGCCGCGCGGAGACGACCTTCGAACTCGTCGACACCGGGGGCATGGGCCTGGAGGACGCCGACGAGCTGGCCGAAGACGTCCAGATGCAGATACTGATCGCCATCGAGCAGGCGGACCTGGTGCTGCTGGTGGTGGACGGGAAGGAGGGCCTCCAACCCCTCGACAACGAAATCGCGCAACGGCTGCGCCAGGCGGGCAAGGACGTCATCGTCGTCGTGAACAAATGCGATCGGCCGGCGGATGAGGCCCTGGCCGCTGACTTCTACTCCCTGGGCGTGTCGGAGCTCCGGGTTACCTCGGCCACCCAGCGCAGCGGAATCGAAGAGCTGCTCGACGCGGTGGCGGACGCGCTGCCCGAAGCGCGGCCTCCCGACCTGGAGGCCCCCGAGCCGATGCGGATCGCCTTCGTCGGCCGCCGCAACGTGGGCAAGAGCACGCTCATCAATTACCTGGCCAACGAGCCCCGGGTGCTCGTCAGCGAGGTACCGGGCACCACGCGCGATTCGGTGGACGTGCGGTTCCGCATGGGCGACCTCGAGTTCATCGCCATCGACACGGCCGGGCTGCGTCGCGCCAAGCAGATCAAGGATTCGATCGACTACTACAGCGTGGCCCGGTCGCACAATTCGATACGCCGGGCGGACGTGGTGGTCCTCATGATGGAAGCTCCGATGGAGATCGGGCGCCTGGAGAAGCAGCTTGCCGACCACGTCAGCTCGCTCTACAAGCCCTGCGTGTTGGCCGTCAATAAGATGGACCTGGCGCCGGCCGCCGAGGCCGAGCAGTTCGAGCTCTACGTCCGGGACAGGCTGCCCGGCGTGGCGTTCGCCCCGGTCGTGTGCATCAGCGCAGAGACGGGCCGCGACGTTGAGCGGCTCCTGGGCGTGGCGCAACTGCTGCACGTGCAGAGCCTGATCCGCGTGCCCACCGGCGAGATCAACCGGGCCATGCAGGAGGCGATGGAGCGCCAACGCCCTCCGTCCACGTCGACTACGCTCTGCAAGATCTACTACGCCACGCAGGTGAGCGTTGAGCCCCCGACCATCGTGCTCTTCACGAACGAGCCTAGCCTGATCACGGACGACTATAAGAGGTACCTGGCGAACTACCTGCGCGCCAGGTTCGAATACAACGCGATCCCGATCCGGTTCCGGGTGCGCGCCCGCAAGCGGGTCCCCTGGAGTGAGCGAGTCCAGGAAGATGGTCGTTGACACGGCAGACAGCGTGACTGCCGCACTGCCCGGGGCGGGTGAGTCCGGGCTGGAAGAGGACGGCTACATCCGCGTGCGGAACGCGCGGACGCATAACCTGAAAGGCATCGACCTGGAATTGCCCAGGGACGCCCTGGTCGTCATCACCGGCATCAGCGGCAGCGGCAAGTCGTCGCTCGCGTTTGACACGCTCTACGCCGAGGGCCAGCGTCGCTACATCGAGAGCCTGTCGTCGTACGCCCGCCAGTTCCTGGAGCAGATCCCGCGTCCGGACTGCGACCTCATCCTGGGCCTGCCGCCCACAATCGCCATCCAGCAGGAGATGACGGGCGCCAGCCCTCGCTCCACGGTGGCCACGACGACGGAGATCTACGACTTCCTGCGCCTTCTCTACGCCCGCGTCGGCACGCCCCACTGCCCGGACTGCGGCGCGGCCATTCGCCACCAGACGCTGGAGCAGATCACGGGGGCCATCAACGAGCTGCCGGCGGGCACTCAGATCACGCTGCTGGCGCCCGTGGTGCGGGGTCGCAAGGGGCACTACCGGGATCTGTTCGAGCGGCTCCGCGCGGACGGCTATCTGAAGGTCCGCGTCGACGGCCAGATCCGCGACCTGGACGAGGTGGACCGGGTCCGTCGCTACCAGACACACGACATCGAGGTCGTCGTCGACCGGCTATTCGTCAAGAAGCCCGGCGCAACGGAGGGCGAGGCCGGCGAATCGGTGCGCGGGGGACCCATCTTCCGTGCCTTCCTCAGCCGCCTGACCAACAGCGTGAGGACGGCACTGAAGGCAGGCTCCGGCACCTGCGTCGCCCTGCTGGAGGACGGGGGCGAGCTGCTGTTCAGCCAGTTCTTCGCCTGTCCGAAGTGCGGCCTGAGCTTCGAAGAACCCAGCCCGAACACGTTCTCCTTCAACAGCCCCTACGGGCAATGCCCGAGCTGCAACGGTCTGGGCACCGTGGACGAGTTCGACGAGGACCTGATCGTTCCCGATAAGTCGCTGAGCCTTTCGGAAGGGGCCATCCGGCCCTGGGCCGATGCCGGCGGCAGGAGGGGCCGTCGCTTCGCCGCAATGCTGAATGAGCTGACGGACGCTCTGAAGATCAACCCGAAGACGCCGTTCCGCAAGCTGAGCGCCGCGAAGCGCAAGGCGCTGCTGCACGGCGAAGGCCTGGAGGAGAAGACCGACATCCCCGCGCGGGAAGCCGTCATCCCGTCGCTGCAGGAGATAATGGAAGACAGCCCCCGCGGGGCCGGCGCGCACTTCCGCAGGTACATCTCCCAGGCCACCTGCCCCTCGTGCGACGGCGCAAGGCTCAAGCCCGAGGCCCTGGGTTTCACCGTGGGTGGCCTGAATATCAACGAGCTGACCCGGCTCAGCGTGCGGGACTGCCTGGGTTTCCTCCAGGGCCTCTCCTTCGAGGGAGCTGATGCGAAGATCGCTGAGCCCATCATCAAGGAGGTCTCGCAGCGGCTGCGCTTCATGCTCGAGGTGGGCCTGCACTATCTGACGTGCGACCGCCGGTCCAATACGCTCAGCCGCGGCGAGTTCCAACGCATCCGCCTGGCCACGCAGATCGGCAGCGGGCTGACGGGCGTCTGCTACGTGCTGGACGAGCCGTCGATCGGCCTCCATCATCGGGACAATGCCCGCCTGCTGGACTCGCTGGAGAAGCTGCGGGACGGGGGAAACACCGTCCTGGTGGTGGAGCACGACGAAGCCACGATCCGCCGTGCGGACTGGGTCCTGGACCTGGGCCCTGGGGCCGGCCGCGACGGCGGGACTGTCGTTTTCAGCGGCCTGCTGGCCGGGCTCGCCGGCGTCGATTCCAGCCTGACCGGGCGCTACCTGACGGGGCGGGACGAGGTCCCGATCCCCGAGCGGCTGCGCCAGCCGCAGAAGGGCCGCATGCTGACCGTCCGCGGCGCGCGCCAGCACAACCTCAAGCGGATCGACGTGACATTCCCCCTCGGCTGCTTCTGCTGCGTGACCGGCGTCAGCGGTAGCGGCAAGAGCACGCTCGTCAACGACATCCTTTACCGGGCGCTGGCCCGCAGGCTCTACAGCAGCCGGGACAAGCCCGGCGCGCACCGGTCCATCCGGGGCGCTGCAAAGGTGGAGCGCGTGCTGGAGATCGACCAGAGCCCGATCGGCCGCTCGCCCCGCTCATGCCCGGCCACCTACACCAAGGTCTTCGACGACATCCGCCGCGCCTTCGCCGGAACGAAGCAGGCCAAGGTGCGCGGCTACGACCTGGGGCGCTTCTCCTTCAACACGAAGGACGGCCGTTGCCCCGTCTGCAGCGGGCGAGGGGAGAAGCAGATCGAGATGAGCTTCCTGCCCGACATGCGCGTCACGTGCGAGGAATGCCACGGCCGTCGCTACAACGAGCAGACGCTCCAGATCACCATCCGGGGCAGGAATATCGCGGACGTGCTCGCCATGACGGTCGAGGAAGCCCTGGAGTTCTTCCGCAACTATCCTTCCATTGAACGCAAGCTGCGGACGCTGCGTGACGTGGGGCTCGGCTACCTGACGCTCGGCCAGCCCAGCCCTACCCTCAGCGGTGGCGAAGCCCAGCGCATCAAGCTCACCCGTGAGCTGGCCAAGGTCCAGACCGGCTCGACGCTTTACATCCTTGACGAGCCGACCACGGGCCTCCACTTCGATGACGTCAAGAAGCTGTTGCGCATTCTGCACGGCCTGGCCGACATGGGCAACACGCTCATCGTCATCGAGCATAACCTGGAGGTGGTCAAGAACGCCGACTACCTCGTGGACCTGGGCCCGGAAGGGGGCGATGAGGGCGGCTACGTGGTGGCTTGCGGCCCGCCCGAGGCCATCACCCGGGCCAAGGAATCCCACACAGGACGGGCGCTGAAGCCCTTCTTCGAGAACCGCAAGCCGCGACGCTTCGAGGGCATCGCATGAAGGACCTGCATCGCAAGGACCCCGCGCGCACGGAGACGCTGCGCCGGTTCGTCGACGGCATCAGGGGTTTCATCTTCGACCTGGACGGGACGCTGTACCTGGGCGAGCGCCTCATCCCCGGTGCGGACGACGCGCTGAGAGCGCTCCGCCGCGCGGGCAAGAAGGTCGCCTTCGTCAGCAACAAGCCCATCGGAACCCGCCAGGAATACGTGGCCAAGCTCAACCGCCTCGGCATCCCCTGCACCGAGGCCGAGCTGATCACCTCGCCCCTCGTGCTCGCCCGATACCTCCAGAAGCACCGCCCGGGCGCCAGATGCTATCCCGTGGCCGAGGAGCCCGTCATCCAGGAATTGCTCGCGCACGGGCTCCGGATCGCCGAAGACCCCCGCGAGATCGACGTGGTGGTCGTCTCCTTCGACCGCACCTTCGATTACGGGAAGCTCAATACCGCGTATCGGGCCGTCATCCACGGCGCCGAGCTGATCGGCACCAACCCGGACCGCACGTGCCCCATGCCGGACTACCACCTGCCTGACGCCGCGTGCATGATCGCCGCCATCGAGGCGTGCAGCCAGCACCGCGTCGACCCCATCGTCGGCAAGCCGTCGGAAATCATGCTGAAAGAGGCGCTGGACATCATCGGACTGGAGGCCGCTGAGTGTGCCATGGTCGGGGACCGGCCGGAGACGGACATGCTGATGGCGCGCAGGGCCGGCCTGAAGGGCGTGCTCGTGCTGACCGGCGTCACCACGCGGGAAGACCTGGACTCGCTGCCCGTCGAGCCGGACCTTGTCCTGGATGGCGTAGCGGAGCTGGCCGAGGCGTGTGGTTGATTCCGCCTGTCCGGCCGGTATAATGGGATCATATTGGGGGCAGGCAGCTTTTTTCCTTCGGCCCCATCGTCCAGCGGTCCAGGACACCGGACTTTCGATCCGGCAACCGGGGTTCGACTCCCCGTGGGGTCACCAGGGCATCAGGGCTCGCGCTCAGACCGCGCGGGCCTTGCTATTTGCGAGCCGGGTCGCGTGCCGGCGCCCCCCATGAGAAGCGGCTCGGGCAATGGCGTCAGAGAGTCATTTGACCTTTGCCTGGTCGTGTGGTATACGTGTGATCGTATTGCGGTGGGGGGAACGTGCCTCAGTGAACACGCGAACGGGGCGCCCCCCTCACGCCAGGCAACGATAGGCCAATCAGCCGGCAGCATAATATGTGCGCGGCCCGGAATGGCGCGGGAGGACCTGTGCCGAGGGCCGTTACCTGAGAGTGCCGGCCGCGGGGGCCGCAGCTATAATGGGACAGGCCTGCGGCACCGAAGACATGGCGGCCGGCCTTATACCGGGCCCCGGAAGACCCCATTCCGGGGCCCACTTTTCTTGTTGCCCTGAGCGTTCGCTGGCGCCGGTGGCGCGAGGAATTCTGCGCGCGTCGCCTGCGAGAGGCGCGTGAGCCGGGCAGCCCACTTGTCCCATTCTCTCCCTGAGTTGTCCTGTGCCCCCTCTTTGCCTTGCCGCCTGGCCCTGTGGGCACATGCCGCTCTGGCAGGCCGAGGGCCCCTTGCTCTGACGCCCCCCTTTGTGCCCTGGGCCGCCCTGGACCCGCCCGCGCCATGCCAGAGGGCGTCGACCGCCCGGTCTCGATTGCGCGACATGCCGTTTTGGCTGGAGATGCACGTACACAAGAAGGGGGCCCTGCACCTGATGCAGGCCCCCTGGTGGGAGGATGCCCGTTTCCTGGCACCCCGGCCCGCCAATGGCGGGCGCTGACGGTCAGTAGAGGTCGTGCACGTCCTCCATGTCGCGGAAGACGTCGTCGAGCGATCCCTCTCGGGTCTCGATGTCGTCCTTAGTCAGGTCGACCACGATGTCGCTCTCGCCCCTGGCTGCCGGGAGCCGCGCGCCGCGGGCCAGGGTCAGGCGCTCTTCCCTCTCCTTGCACTTGATGCAGAGCGTGGCGAAGGGACGCGCCTTGAGGCGCCTCTTCGTGATCTTCTGCCCGCAGGACTCGCACTGACCGTAGGTGCCGTCCTTGATCTTCTGGCGGGCCTTCTTGATTTCTCCTATGGTGGCGGAACCCGCCTCCGCGGACAGGGCGGACATGTAGTCCAGCTCGCCGTCCGCCGCGATGTCCAGCAGCTCGCTGGGATCAGCGGCAGACAGGTTCTGGACCCGGCCGAGATGGTGACTCAGTTCATCGACCATCCGTCGTTCCAGCTGGGCAAGCTGTTGCTCCACTTGCTTGGTTTGCTGCTTGTGGTTCTTTTTCTTTTTCATGGCGCGTCTCCTTTCGAGCACCCCTACCGTGTTCGCAAATGGCGTTCCAACCGCTGGCTTTCTGCCAGAATCCGCTTTCTTGGGGGGGACCTGGGTGCCCGTCAACATGGCGGTCGCCCCCCGGCCAACCTGAATTAGTGCACCGGAATCCTGGAATGTTCACCGTTTGTGCCCGATTTTTGGACGATTGCCCCGATTCCCGCCCAGGGCGGCGCTCGCACCGGCGTTGAGACCCCCGTGGTGCGCCCCGGAGCGCGGAACGAGTGCGGGCGGCGCCGCAAGGAGGCAAGAGAAGGGACACGCCAGGGCAGGGCCGGCGTCTCTTGCCGACCCTCCCCGCTGCCGCGGCGCTTGCAGGCGTACCTCCCGACAAGGGCGCACCCCTCACCAAGCGCCCTCTGGCTACCCCTGGCCCGCCCTCAGCCCCGGGCGATGCTGTCCGTCAACTGTGCGAGCCCCGCCGTCTGCTCCAGGAAGAGCTGCAGGTGGGGGAATGGGATCTCGATGTCCGCCTCGTCCAGCGCGTGCTTGCACTTCTCGGTGTACTCCCATTGCTTCGGGAACTGGCGAGAAGCGTCCTCGATCCAGAACCGCATCTCCAGGTCCACGCTGCTGGCTCCCAGGCCCGTCACCACCACGTCGGGCGCTGGCTCCGGCAGCACGTCGGGGTCGCCCGCCAGCGTGCCGAGCATCACCCGGCGCGCCTCGTGCGTGTCTTCCTTGTAGGCGATGCCCAGGGGGACCCGCACGCGTATCCGCGGCACCAGCGTGTAGTTGATGATGCGCTCCTGCGCGATCAGCCGGTTCGGCACCACGATGCTCTGGTTGTCAAACGTGATCAGCGACGTTGTGCGCAGGCGGATGCGCTGGACGTGGGCGTGGATGCCGGCCAGCTCCACCCAGTCGCCCGTGCGGAAGGGCCTGTCGATGACCAGGGTGATGCCTGCGATGGCGTTGGCCAGCGTATCCTGCGCGGCGAGCGAGGCCGCCAGGCCCAGCACGCCCAGGCCGGCCAGCATGGACGTCACCTTGATCTTGAACTGGGAGGCCACAGTGAGCAGCGCAATGGCGACGATCGTATACTTCAGCAGCCCCAGCAGCAGGTTGCGGGTGCCTTCCGGCATGGCCGTTCGGCGCATCTGCACGTTGAGCAGGCGCCTGAGCGCCGCCAGCACCATCCAGAAGAAGATCACGATCACGACTGAGGCCACGATGTTCGGCAGATACTCGACCGCCCTGGTCGTTATGGCCTCAACGTCGATGAGGTCCAGCACCTTCTGCCACATGACTCGACCCTCCGTGTAACGGGTGCACGTTGACGGCCGGTTGCCCGCGGGGAAAAGGCGGGCCGCAGTTGCGCCAAAGCGCCGCCGGCGCCCCTTGCCCGACCGTGCCGAATGTTAGGCGAACGGCCCCGGCGACGCAACGGACGGGCGCTGGCTCGCGGCCGATGGCCGGTAGCATGTAGCCGGTAGCCGGTAGCCGGTGGCCGGTGGCAGGTAGCCCGTAGGAGGTAGCCGTTGGCCGGTGGTCGCTAGCTTCCTGCCATCTGCTATCTGCCGCCTGCCGCTTCTTACTCCTGCTCCTACTCGTGCTCGTGCTCCGCCGTTGTTCGTTATTGGTTATTGGTTATTCGTTGTCCGTTGCTCCCCCTCGGTCCGCCGTACGGCGCGACTGAGGGCCATCAGGTTGCTCGTTGTTCGTTGTTCGTTTCTCGTCCTTGCCGTTGCTGTCCACTGGTCACTGACAACTGGCAACTGCCGTTCGCCGTTGCTGTCCACTGACCACTGTCCACCGCCGTTCAGCCGTTGGCTTCCTGCCACGTGCTTCCTGCCATCTCCCACCTGCCGCTTCTTGCTCCTACTCCTGCTCCTGCTCTGTCGTTAGCCCTTGCTTGCTGCCATCTGCCATCCGCCGTTTCTTACTCCTACTCCTACTCGTGCTCGTGCCCCGCCGTTGTCAGTTGCTCGTTGTTTGTTTCTCATCGCTGCCGTTGCTGGCCACTGGTCACTGGCAACTGGCCACTGCCGTCCCCCGTCGTCCCCGTGCTTGCCGTTGCTGGCCGCTGGTCACTGATAACAACTGGCAACTGCCGTTCCCCTGTCATCCCGAACGCGCCGTCCCCACCACTTGTCATCCCGAACGCGCCGTCCCCACCACTTGTCATCCCGAACGCGCCTCCGGGCGCGGAGGGATCTCGTGTCGTCGCGCAGCAGCAGTTGGCGCCTGTAATCGATTTATGGCTTGACGCCGGGGTCGAGGCAGCCTATACTTCGGGGCAGATATCGGCCTTCTTGGGGGAGGCGTATGGGAGCCGTGGCTTGCCAGATGGGGCCTTGCCAGGCTGCGTTCCCGAACGCCTGAGCTTGCCCTGAGCGCAGTCGAAGGGGCGCCTGCACGGTGCTGGACGCGGACGGCTCAGCGGACGCGGACGGCCTCTCGGACATCGAGAACCCCTACGCCTTCACCGGCCGCAGGCTTGACCTGGAATCTGGCCTGATGCAATACCGCAACCGCTACTACCACACGGGCCTCGGCCGCTTCATCAGCCGGGACCCTGAGGGTTACGGGGACGGTTACGGGCTGCATGTCTATGTGAGCGGTCGCCCGACGCATGGTCAAGATGCTATGGGGTTTGAGGTGCTCTCTTTGCAGCCACACGACCTCGAATCGATTGACGCGGCTGCACGCGGAGAGGCGATTGCGGCGGACGCCGCGGCCCGCGAGGCGGCCTTGCAGGGCCCACTTGCGGTTGGCCCAGCGGCGCCTGGAGTTGACTGCCTGCGAGCCGGCGGTGCACTCACGAAGGCAGATTGCCGAGCGGAAGCGGATTGCATTTACTGGTGCAGGAAGAAGGCAAAGTACCGGTTTGCGCTGCTCCTTCCCATTCATGTCGGCGTTGGTCACGGCGTATTTAAGGTAGTGCTCATGAAGGGCGCGACGCTCACCGCCGCGATCCTCAAAGGGCACGTCGTTGCGGGTTTCGGTACAGGCGTGGGGCTGGAGCTCTTGGGGAACCATTACTGGCTCCACGTCTGTGCCAAAGAGTGCAAGGCGAAGTCGCACGACCAACTGAGAATCGCTGCGATGAGGAGATGCACGTGCGAGGTGCTCGTTGGGCCTCCCCAGGACCACCTTACCTTGGCCATGGATCTGATCTGGTGCGGAGTATCAACAGGCGTTACCTCCAGTCTCAGCGAGTATGCGTTCCTATGGCAGCTTAGGGAGTGAAAAC
>CAZSET010000081.1:14934-15378 GCA_964605915.1 uncultured candidatus Brocadiaceae bacterium
CGCGAAGGCGCCCACGGAGATGCACCTGAGCCCAAGCAGCCGTTCGGGTGAGGAGACCGTAGCGCAGGGGCGTTACCGCAGGTTCTGGTGGTTGAGTTCAGGACAGACGACAAGGTGCGGATCTGCGAGATGACGAAGGACACAATAGATCACGCTGCGATGGTTGCCATCCTGATGGGGGTGTACGTCATTCAGGTGAGTGTGCAACTGATCTGCATTCTGCGGATCTGGTATTCGGACTGGTCCGTCCAGAAGCCTGGCAGGCGTCCGATAGCCGTTGCCCTCGTGGTGCCGATGATCGTGGCCGCGACGGCAGTGCTTCCGGAAGCGATGGGCGTTCTTGAGGGATCAAGGGCTCTGTCTATCTGGTGGCTCGGTACATTGTGGGGCGGCGGGTTGACGTTCCTGTTGCCCATCGTGGTGTGGGCTCGAAAGGCATTCACG
>CAZSET010000082.1:0-15194 GCA_964605915.1 uncultured candidatus Brocadiaceae bacterium
CCCGACGCGGCCCTGTCCGCTGACATAGCACCTGCCCCCATCGGCAGGGCCATCATGACGTACTGGGACAGGTCCCAGTAGTCGGCCGAGTCGTAGAACCCCGGCGTGCCCCTGTCGGGGATCACGAACCGGACGTACCGCCAACCGATCGGCTGCCCGAGCTTCGGCTCGTCCAGGAACTTGTACCAGCCGAGAGAGAGGCCGGGCCAGAGCTTGAGCTGGAGCTGGCCCGTCAGGCTGGGAGCGGAGCCCGAATCCGGATCGTTGCGCCATATGGTCGCGGAGACGTTCTTGATCAGCGTGATCTTGCCGTTCATGTCGGCCGACGCGAGCCCCCACCCGAGGTTCGGGCCGAACGCGATCGCCCCCTCCTTCAGGAAGTTGTGAGTCAGGGCCGTCGTGCCCTTGGGAACGCGCCAGTCGTTCCTGTCGGGCATCCACGACATGTCCAGCGTGAATTGCCAGCCGTAGCCCACCTTGAAGCTGAGGTCGGGACCAAAGCCAAAGATCAAGCCGGTCAGCGCCTTCGGGATGTCCCAGGGGGCGATGATGGTGAACAGCTCCACGTTGCGGAAATCGACCTTGTTCAGGTCGCCCCCGAAGTTCAGCATCGTCGTGTTCTTGTCCTTGAAAGGATAGAAGAGGAAGGGCGTGATCGGGGGCGGCATGGCATAGTGATTGTAGAAGTAGCTCCCGTGCGGGGCGCCCACGGTGATGCTGATGCTGGCGACGCTGGGGTTGCCCACGCTGACCACGATGCGGGAGTCCAGGTCGTCGGGATCCAGGTCGACGTTGATGCCGCCGCCCAGCTCCTGCGCGGTGAAGTGCAGGGGCCGACCGTCGGCGTACGACCAGACCATGAGGCTCATGAACTGAACGTCCACGAATATGCCGGCCGTCGCGTAGACGGCCTGCGGCTCGCATTCGAGCCCGGCGGTGATGTCCACGTCGAATCCGGGATAGACGCCGTACTGTCCCCCCAGCAGGAAGAACCCGAGGGGGAAGCTGTACTCAGTGGCCAGGAAGTCCGGCTGGACGAGCCCTACGATCTTGTAGTGCTTCTGGGCCGCGTCCCAGAAGGTCTTGCTCGTGTCTATGTCGAGCCAGAGCGGCTGCGGCATGATCCTGAGCACGCCCTGGTAGACGCGGATGTCCAGGTTCTCGTCCACGTCGCGGACGATGACGGTCAGGACGTTCTGGTTCTCCACGCCGGTGGTGGCCCCGAGCTGGTGGATGGGCACGTCTGGCCACGTCCAGCCGTCGGCCCCGTTCGTGTCGGTGTACTCGAAGCCGGGCAGGACGAACTTCACCTGGTCGGCCCTGGCGGCGTGCGCCCCGCTCAGCACGGCCTCGAACGTGAAGGGTTTCGGATCGATCTGGGCGCTGGCCGGATAGGTCATCTCAATCCCCTCGAAGTACCGCCCGAAGATGGAGGGGTCGGAATCGCCGTCCCAGTTGTGCACCTCGGTCACCGTGGCCTCCAGGTCGATGACCTCGACGCTCAGATCGTACTCGGAGATGATCTCGGAGTTGAACAGGCTCTCGACCTTCACGTAGTAGTCGCCCGGAAGCAGCTCCTCGTCTCCCGTCATGACGATCCTGGGGAACGCCTTCTTGCCGATCTGGCCGCTGAACTGATCGCGCTCCAGCAGCGCGGCATCTTTGTAGAGGTACATGTCGAGGTGGCCGTCCAGACACTTGGCCTGGATGATGACGGAGGAGTCCTTGGCCAGGGAGAAAGTGACCCAGTCGATGTCGCCCGTCTCGTGGATGTTGTGCTTCTGGATGGACGCCGGCGTGCCGTCCGTCTGGATGGAAGAGGCGTCAAAGCGCGTGTTGTCGGGCCCGTTCTTGTCCCACCAGTCGGGATCCGGCCCGATGGTGAAGGTGCGCCACCTGGCCTCCCCGAGGATGCCCGACGTGTCCGCCCAGGCGCCGTTGATGAAGTAGACCTCCACCTCTCCCTGCGCGAAGGCGCCCTGGAAGGTGTATTTCCAGGTCTCGCCGAACTCGTCCGAACTGACGAGTGTGGGCATCGCGTCCAGCGTCACGTTGCTGACGCCGGGCCCGGCGAAGTAGAACTCGGGGTCCGCGTCCTCGATGGACAGGTGGTTCAGCCCGTTCTTGTTATCGTCGTAGAAGGTCACCTGGACGTAGCCGCGGCTGTTCAAGTCGGTCTGGGCCACCAGGTCGCCGGCGGCCGGATCGTCCAGGTCGGCCGTGAGCGGCTTCGGCTTGTCACGCGTCATCAGGAAGGCGTGCACTTCGCCGTCCTGAAGGACGCCGTGTTTCACGACCCCCCAGCCCGCGACGTCGCCCTCTTCATTGACGGCCGATGCGAACTGGAACGTCAGAAAATTGTGGTCAGGATCGACCACGTCCTCGATGCGGTTCATCTGGCCGCCTTCGTAGATGAAGACGCTGGAGTCGGGGTTGTACGGATCGATCGAGCCGAACATGCCGACGACCTTGCCCGCGTCGTTCACGTCCTTGGCGATGCTGTAGTAGTTGGCGCCCCAGGTGTGCAGGTCCTGAAGCTGGCCGTTCTCCCATATGCAGGCGTAGGACAGAGTCGTCGTGGCTTCGGGATCGAAGTAGTAGCCGGCCACGGTGGAGCCGGTGGGGTCCACGCCGAAGCCGAAGCTATCCCAGAGGTTGTAGGGCGGCGGCAGCGGAGTGACCTGGCCGTCGGGCGTCATAATGAAGGCCCACTCCCGGTCCAGGTCTGGCAGGGGGTTGCCGTATTCATCCTCGACGGGTTCGGACGCCGAGCCCACGATGTCGCCGTGGTCGGAGATGTCCCGGCCCCCGTTGTCGGGGTCCCAGCCGGTCGGCCACCCGGGATCGGCGATGTCTTCCAGGGCCTCCACGACGCCGTCCTGCCAGCGGTTGTCCGCCCCGACGATGACGCCTACGCTGTTGATGGCGTTGCCAACATCACCGTCCGGGAACACAATCTGAGGGGTCTGGCCGATCCACCTCACGCCGTACTCGTCGCCCGTGTCGGCGGTGACGCCCACAACGGTGCCGTTGTTGTTGATGTCGTAGGCGGCGCCATAGTTGGCGTCGAACGTGCCCAACTTGTGCATCTGCTGGTCGCTCGGCTCCCAGACGAAGGGCTGGACGATACCGTCCTGCACTTCGCTGGCTGCCCCGACCACACGGCACTCGTCGTTCAGGCCCATGGCAATGCTGTAGTTCCCGCCGAGGGTGCCCAGGTCAATGATGTACCACTCGTACTCCTTGTCGTCGATGACAAACGTGGCCCGGTACTGATCGTCGGCCGCCTCCCCCGGTATGGTGTCGCCGTCCTGGTTCATCAGGCAGCCGGCGGGCGTCTCGATGTCGGGGCCGATTCTGAGCATGTACGTGCCGTCGTCCCGCTGCTCGGGGAAGACGACGCGATAGGTCTCGTCGACGACGTGCACGACCTCCGTGGGCGTGATCGCGCCGTTGGGGCCCGTCATGTCGACGTCGTCCACGTCGAACGTATCGAGCACGATGTCCTCGGTGAAGGTCACGTCGACGTGCGCGACGCCGGGGGACGGCGCCCAATTGCTGGCCGAGGACTTCGAGGAGTGCACGGTCGACGGCGTGCACCCGACGGACCTGGGATTCTGGCAGATGGCCCGCGCGCTCGAGCCTGTCCTGCGCGGCATCCTGGGCGCTTGAGAGGGCCGAAGCAGGGCTTCAGTTCTGTGCCACGCGAAGCGCGCCGCGGAGCTGCGAGGCCCTTGCCGTCAGAACGGCAGGTCGTATTGCGTGAGCCCGAGCTCCTCGCGCAACGCGCGGAACTCCGCCTGGAGCGACTCGCCGAAGGGCACGCCCTTGTCCTTGCGCTCGAGCCACGCCTCATGCTCCTTCTCGCCCGGCGTCCAGATGCGCTCGGCGCCGGGGGCCTTACGGCTGTTGCGCAGGGCGCGGCAGATGTCGCCCGTCGTCTTCCTGAACCTGTCCAGCTCGGTGAACGATTCGACGTTGATTGCCAGGAAGAAGTGGCCCAGCGGGTAGGGGATGCGGTTGCCGTCGGCGTCGTAGCCGCTGAGGGCTTTCAGGAACGCACCTTGCTGGAGGGCGGCCGAGAGCAGCTCGACGACCATCGCGTAGCCGTAGCCCTTGTGCCCGGCCGTCCGCTCGCCCAGCCCACCCAGCGGCGTGAGGGCTGCCTTGCCCTCGACCAGGTCCACGAGGATCTGCTCGGTGTCGGTGCGGTACTGCCCGTCCTCGCCGATGACCCAGCCCTCGGGCGTGGGCTTGCCCGCGCGCGCGTAGACCTCGATCTTGCCCCGCTGCGTGACGGAGGTCGCGCAGTCGATCATGAAGGGGAACGGCTCGTCGGTCGGCATGCCCCACGTCATCGGGTTGGTGCCGAGCATGTTCTCGACGCCCCAGGTGGGCGCGATGGACGGCCGCGCGTTGGTGCCGGTCAGCCCGATCATCCCCGCCTCGATGGCCATCAGCGGGTAATAGCACGCCGCCCCGTAGTGGGTCGAGTTCCGGGCGACCGCCATGCCCAGGCCGTAGGCGCGGGCCTTGTCGATGGCGATCTCCATGGCGCGCCGCGCGATGACGTGGCCCATGCCGTTGTGGCCGTCGATCACGGCGGTGGTCGGCCCCTCGCGCACGATCTCGAACTGCGTGACGGGGCTGAGGATGCCGGCGCGGATGCGGTCGACGTAGATGGGCTTGAACCGGCTCACGCCGTGCGAGTCGATCCCGCGCTTGTCGGCGGTGATCAGCACGTCGGCGCAGACGGCGGCGTCGGCCTCCGGCACGCCCACCGCCACGAATCCGTCCCGCATGAAGCGCTCGACCGCATCGAAGTCCCACCAGACGACGGCTTCCATGGTTCTCCCCTCGGCGACGACGTGGATGTTGGCGCGGCTGTCACCGGTCACTTCAAGACCGGCCCGTTCTTGTGTGGTAGCCGGCTGCCATTAGACTTCGCGTCCTCCTCGCTTTCAAGCCTTCCGTTGGAGCGTCTGGCGCTTGAGCCGGTGGCTTGTGCCGGCGGTGGCGATCGCGTCGGGTCCAAGACATGCGCTTCAGAGTTCCCGTGACCTCCGGGAGAGCTTAGGATTCCTTCGGACAGGGTCGAGCGAAACCAGGCAGGTTGTCTCAGATGCATAGGGCAAGCACCTGGCCTTAGTGCGACATCAAGTTATGGATACAGCTCCGAAGCCCGGTGGTTTCTGGATGAGATTGGCTGCATGCGCCATAGACTCTGCGATCCTATACGTGGTCGCACGTCTGATCCACTTCATAGCACTAACTGCTGGCGTCTACATGCCACTGGAAGCCACGCTCCTTGCCCTGTTCGTGCTGTACAACATTGTGTTGCTGGGATGGAGAGGAGCAACTCTCGGCAAGAGTGTCTGTGGCTTGGAGGTGCGGACCTCCAAAGGCGGCGCGATCGCCTATGCCCGTGCATCCCTCAGGGAGACGATTGGCAAGTCCTTCCCGGGCGGGGGACAGACAGATGGCCGCCGTCAACGGGCTCCAGGTCGGGGGTGATGGCCCCGTGTTGAGTTAGGTCAACACGCCCGTCGCCGTCACTCTACATGCTGGCTCGTGTGTCCTGGGCGGTTGCCCCCGTCGACGCTCGGGCGCATCCCTGCTAAGTGCTATAGGCTCAAAGCCTTATGGCTGAGTCCCACCCGTTGAACGTCCGGCCAGTACGGGCGGAACGCTTTTTGCGCGCTCGTACCATAGTTCCCTTTTTTCGCGGAGACCGAGCATGCGTAAGTCAGGACGGTCGGCTCTTAGGAGGACACTATGCTGTTGCCTCGTGATCGCGTGCATCTGGGTTGCCCAGGCTGCGCGGCCCGCTTTGGCTCTGCCCGGCCGGATCGTCGCCTTCGGCGACGACTGGACCGTCTCGGACGAGTGGTGGGAGCCCAACGCGCAGACCTTTGTGGACAACTCCCTGTCCTGGCTTGGTGAAACCGCGCCGGGAACGTCCGCTTTGGTCTCGCAATGGTTCGAGCAGTGGCTGCACCACGGGCAGTTGTACCAACGCATCAATGCGGCCGGCTTCAGTTTTGACATGTCGCCCACACCGTCCTGGACTCCCGCCACGCTGGCCGGTTACGACCTCGTGGTTACCAGCTTCTCTGAAGGGGTCGACCCCAATGCAATGATCGATTACGTCATGGCAGGCGGGAACGTGTTCTTGGTGACCGGCGAATACTGGCATCTGTATGACCACGCACAGGTCTTCCTCAACCGCTTTAGCCTGCAAGTGCTCGGGGATCCCCATCCTTCCGGGGGCCCGACTGGCGTGACGACGGCTTTCACCGTGCATCCGGTGACCGACGGACTGAACTATCTGAGTTACGGGGGGCCAGCCCCCTTGGGACTGCTGGGGACCCATCCCAAAGCTGCCATCGTTGGAACCTTTCCTTATGAGGGGAACGACCTGGGGTTGATCGGCGTGTACGACGGGACGATCATCCCCGAGCCGACAACGCTCGCGTTGCTCTCATTGAGCCTCGCGGGGTTGGTCGGTGGCCGGTGGCGCCGTAGCCGCGGGCGACGTGACGCAGGTGGTCATCCCCCTGCCCGCGGTCAGTAACCGCGTAGCGCACCCGTGGCCCACAGCGTGGGGCGACGGCATCAGGGGGGTGCCAGGAGGACCACGAGAAGGGCCCGGCTGCGGTGTCACTGCAAGGACACGCAACGCCCGTACGGGCCGACCGAGTGGTGGTGCTACGTCAGCAAGGCCGGAGAGCAGGTTCTCGAGCCCACCTACAACCAGGCCATGCTGTTCCGGAACGGGCTGGCGTGGGTCCACGTGGGCGATGAGATGTACCAATGGGAATCCCACGAGCCGCCCGTCTGGGTGGAAGGGTATCGGCGGCTGATTCACCGGACGGGCAAGATCGTCTGGGAACAGGCCGATCCTCCGCCCCCGGGGACGGGCGGCACCTCTCTTGCGCCATGATCCTCCTAGGCGCTGGCGCACCGGTTGGCGAAAACGGGGCGGGGGTGGCGAAAAGGGGTGGCCAGTGGCGCCGGCTCGGCGCCGGTTTCACGGAGCCAACCTGGGCCGATAGGAGCCTCCATTTCCGCGGGCTCCAGGGCGTGGCGGAGGCGGTCGCGGATCGTCTCCGCTTCGTCGGCATTGCAGCGGCCCTGAACGCCTTCTGCAAGGCGCCTGAATTGGGCCGTCAGGCGCTTCCTGGCCCACACCACGGGGCCGCCCTGGGGGATCAGGGGCTCTCCCCCGCCGAAGTCGTCGTCGCGCGTGAGGCCCTTCCTGGCGCTCACGTGGTCCAGCCCTCCGCCCCACAACTCCTGCCACGGGCGCTCAAGTGGGAGCCGGGGAATGCAGTCGCGCACGACCACCTGATTCTCTGTGCAATCGATCCGTCCTCCCGTGCCCAGCCATAGGCCGGCCTGGCTCTGCATGGGTTGAAGGGCCTCCGGCCGCGCGCTATACTGCCGGCCACGGACGCTCCTGCAACGGTGAGCGGCTCAGGCGAAGAGCACGGAGGGAAACCGGATGAACGAGAAGGTCCGAGTCGCCATCATCGGCGCCGGCAGGCACGCTTGCCGCGTCCATTACCCGTCGCTGGCGCGGCTGGAAGATGCGGAGATCGTTGCGGTGGCCGAGCTGTCCGAAGAGCGCCGCAACGAGGTGCGCGAGCAGTACGACATCCCCGCCGGCTACAGCGACTACGCGACGATGCTGGCCGAGGTCGAACCGGACGCCGTCTACGTCGTCCTGCCGCACCTCCCGGCCTACCCGGTCGCGCTGGACTGTCTGAAGAAGGGCTTCAACATGTTCATGGAAAAGCCCCCGGGCATCACGGTGGCCCAGACGCAGTTCCTGGCGCGGCGGGCCGAGGCGAACGGGTGCATCACGATGGTGGGATTCCAGCGCCGCTACGCCCCCCTGGTGCGCCGGGCGCAGCGCGTGGCCGACGAACGCGGCGGAAGCCACCTGATCATCTGCCGGTTCTACAAGAATGCCTGGGGGCTGAACCTCTACGAGTACCATGAAACGAAAGGCGTCGACATCCTCACGTGCGACGCCATCCACGCCGTGGACCTGATGCGATGCCTGGGCGGGGAGGTCGTGAAGCTCGCCAGCGACGTGCGCTCGGTGCACCTGGACTGCCCGGACTTGTTCGTGGCGCTCCTCAAGTTCGAGTCCGGCGCCACCGGCATCTTCGAGTCGACCTGGACATCCGGCCGCCGCTTGCTGGAGTTCGAGTTACATGCCCGCGGCCTCGTCGCGCACGTCGACGTTGAGAACGAGATGCGGATCTACGCCGACGACAAGAACGAGCCGGAGCGCTTCGCGGCCGAGGCCGAGGAGGGCGGCTCGGAGTACGTGGTCACCCGGGGCTTCTACGCCGAGAGCGCCCGGTTCATCCAGTGCATCCGCACGGGCCAACAGCCGGAGACTCACCTGGGGGACTCGGTCAAGACCATGGAACTGGTCGACCGCATCTACCACAGTGTGCTTTGAGGCGGGGAGCCCCGCAGCCCATGGCTGGCTTTCACGCCATCAGTTCCGGCCGCACTGACCGCCCCTCCCGAGTCCGTACGCTCCTGGGCGAGGCCTACCTACTCCCCCCCGTAAGTTCGTAGCCTTCCGGAGGATCCAGGCTGAACAGAGATTCGTCCAGAGCGGGGTTCCACGCGAAGTTGTGTATGACTAGGCTCACTCCGTCGTCTTGGTAATGCATCTCGATCCGCACGGGGAGCTGTGTTTCGGGATCGACCCAGACATCGATCTGGCGTTCCCGCTGGGCTTCGTCGGCCGTTCGCGCACGGAACCCGACAACCAGGCGGCCGTCCAGATGCTTCTCTCCCATATCCTCCACCGCCTGGTCGCGCCAGCTCTCTACGCGGCCGAGCAGAAAATCAACCGGGCGGGTCTCTTTCGCTGCCACTTCGTAGCTCCTGATCCGAGCGGTCTTCCCCTCTGGATGCAGAACCAGCATCTTCCCCTGGCTCCCATCAGCGATCTGAATCAGTCCGTCGGAACTGGTCTTCCGATAGCGGGCCCCGGCGGCGTCACTGTGGAACCGTACCTCAGGGCTCTCCGGGCGTCTGAGAATCGCATCGACGCTCAGCGACTGCACTGCCTGCAAGTTGGTGACCACATCAGCAAACACAACGGAACGGCGACTGCCGCGGAGATTCATCCACACAAACAGGGCCGTCAATGCGACAACAACGGCTGCGCACACACTTGAGATCTTCATTGTTCGTCCTCGTCCTTTCTTGTGGTCCGGCTGCACTGCCTCAGCACGGAGGAATCCCTCTGAGGGCTCCTCTCCTTGCCGTTCGAGCAGCCCTGTGTGAGATCCACGATCTCGCTCCGCAATGAGCCCGGCTTTCAGCCTGGCGGCCAGGGCTTCGATGAACGGCTCGGGTGGCGCCGGTGTCTCCCACCAGCGTCTCAAAGCTTCAGCCACCTCATCTGTGCTGTTCTCGTTGGCAACCACCGTCAGTCCCTCGTCTTAGGATCCAAAAGCACGCTCTCGAGCCCATGCGTCTCGGAAGGACCGCCGTGCCCGGAACAATAGGGACTCAGCAGCCTTATCCGTTCGCCCCAGGCGCGCAGCGATCTCCCGCACCGAGACGCCGTCCAGGTACTTCCACTCCAGTACGGTCCGCTCTTCGTCGGACAGCCTTTCCATTGCAGAGGCGACGGCCATTCCCATGCCGGTGCCTTGCGCCGCTGGCAATTGCCTCGCACGCAGTGCTTTGGAGGCGCGGGCGGTCCGCCGCCGCTGGTCGCCCAGCTTGTGCCGAGCTATGCCAAACAGCCAGGCAGCCACGGGCGCCTTGTCGGCCTCCATGGTCTGTAAGCCCTCGATAGCCGCCACGAACGTCTCACTGGTCACGTCCTCGGCGGCGTGTAGGTCGCCGTCCAGTCGCGCGCATGCATACCGCCACACTGAGAGGAAGTAACGTCGGTATAACGCCTCTGCTGCTTTCTCATCGCCGGCTTGAGACGCCCGAACGAGGTCGGCGTCGCTCACCGATGGCTGATTTGTCATACCGCAACTCCCGCTGGCCGAGGTCGTCTACTATACTCTCGCAGGAGGCCTGCAAATCACGCAAAGGAAATGGGGCAGAAGGCTCAAAGCCGGGCGTGTCCTGGCCGGCGCAGCTAGCCAAAGGCGCGCACGTTGGGGGAAGTGTGCACGTGCGGGTCGAAAGTCGCATGAGGGCGCGGCGGCTGGCCTGAACTCGGGCCTAGCGGCGGCACGGCGCTGCATCTCAACGAATTCCGCCCAATCAATGGCCGCCAGGGCCCCGACTTTCACGCCAGCATTTCCGGCCGCACGGCTGGCAGGCTTTTGCCGGGGATCAGGCGCCGGCCGTTGGACAACCCGTCCTGCGTGCGCGGCGCCAGCTCCTCAACCATGCGCGAGCGCCAGAGCTCGAGCCGGCCCTTCGCACCGGGGTCGCCGGCCAGGTCGTCGAGTTCCTGCGGGTCCTGCGTCAGGTCGAAGAGCTGCTCCTGACCGGTCAGCGTCAGCCAGATGTACTTCTCCCGCCCGTCGGTCAGGTACTGCATCCCCTCCTCCGGGGAGTAGCAGCCGGCATGCTCGCCGTGGACGTAGGGCCGCCATTCGACGCGCCCTCCGCGGCAGAGCGGCAGCAGGCTGCGCCCCTCGGTCCGGTCAGGGATGGGCGCGCCGGCCAGTTCGAGCAAGGTGGGATAGACGTCTTCCGGCGCCGCCGGCGCGTCGCAGAAACCGTTCGGGCGGCCCTCCGGCAGGCGCACGATGAGGGGCTCCCTGGCCGAGCCCTCGTAGGCGTAACACTTGCGCCACAGGCAGTGGTCCCCCAGCATCTCACCGTGGTCGGACATGAAGATGACGGCCGTCGGACCGATCCCCTGGCGGCGCAGGGCGAGCATGAAGCGGCCGATCTGCGAGTCGATGTGGGCGATCTGCGCGTAGTAGCCGCGCCGGGCCCGCGCCAGAAGGCGCTCGTCCAGGCGCCCGTGCCAGGCGCAGATGTCGGTTATCGGCACGTCGTGGCGGTCCGCCCAGTCGCCGAAGGGCACGGGCGGCAGCTCGCGGTCCCGGTACATGTCCCAGAACGCCTGGGGCGGGTCAATCGGTGGGTGCGGGCGGTGGAAAGACAGGTTCAGGAAGAATGGCCTGGTCCGGTCGCGGCGGCGCAGGAACTCGATCCCCTTGGTGACGACCCACGAGTTGTTGTGCAGCTCCTCGGGCAACGGGCTGGGGCGCGCGGCCCAGGCGTTGCCGGGCAGCCCGTGCTCCGTGCCGTCCATCAGGCCGCCGGTCTTCTCCTTGAGCCACTCGTGGTAATCGTTGACGTAGGTGCCGTCGAAGTTCTGCTCGGCCTCGTAGGAGTCCAGCGATTGAAAGCCCAGGTGCGCGCGTTGCGGGTAGAAGTGCGTCTTGCCGACGCAATGCGTCTGGTAGCCCGCGCGGCCGAGCAGGTCGGGCAGCATGTCGTCGTAGCGCCACGGCACTTGATCCCTGTAGCCGATGCGGCCGTGGGAGGACGGCGTCAGGCCGGTCATGATGGAGGCGCGCGTGGCGATGCAGGAGGGGCACGTGGAGTAGGCGCGCGTAAAGACGGTGCCGGTGCGGCCCAACTGGTCGAGATGCGGCGTCTGCACGACGGGATGGCCCGTGATGCTCAGGCAGTCGCCGCGCATCTGGTCGGTCAGGATAAAGACGATGTTCGGCCTCTCGCTCATGGGGACGTACCTCGTCGCGGGCTTTGCCGCTACTCTAGATGCCAGGCCTTGGCTGGCCGTTAGATCACTTACGCTGCCCTGATTATTGAGCCCTGTCAAAGTAATGATGTCATTCTGAGTTCGCCGTAAGGCGAATGAAGAATCTCGCCCGCGCCGACGTCGACGCCGCCAGCGGCGAGATTCCTCGTCGCCGACTTTGCCGCTCCTCGAAATGACCGCTCTGGGTTGGCCTCAACATTGGTTACGCTGCCCTCACTAGCCCTGCCTGCGCCGTCGGCGCTGCCTTGCGATGACCTTTCTCCCACTCGGGCTCCTCCGGCGCCTCAGGAACCCGCAGAGACGGTTCTTTTTCAGCCCGCTTCGCCTGATCTTAACCTTCATCTCTGAATCTTCCCTCCTTTGCATAGACCTGAAAAGACTAATCTTAGACCTGCGGACCTCTGAGAGCAAGTATCCGAGGTAGGCCCTATTGGAACGCGGTGCGCACCTGTCAACCGGGCGGGGAGGAGCGGTTGCTCGGCACGTTTGAGCTCGAGGCCCTCGTGCAGACGGACGCGCACTGAGAGGACTGTCGGCCCGGATGGCACGCGGCTGGCGAGGGCCGGCAGAGCGAACCTTGCCGGCAGGGATGCTTGCCCGACCTGTAGCGGCCCGGCGCCACGAGTCTTGGGGCACCTGGACCCGAGCGGTAGCGCCGCCATCCCTGGCGGCAACGTCAGTTCAGGGCAAACCCGTGCGCTGCTGGCGCGGGCGCGGTTTAGTCCATGCACCCAGCCCTTCCTTCGGTGGGCTCGGCGCACTACGTCTCGCCGAGCGTCCAGCCTCTTTCCAAACGGGTCAAAGCCTCCCAGCCGAAGCGGCGGTAGAAGCGGCCCGCGCCGATGCTCTCACGACCGCTGTAACCACAGACTGGCCACCGGCCGGACTCTCAGCAGGGCTCCATCAAGGACGGTATGCTTCACGGTAACCGACGATCCGCGCCTGGTCCTGCGGGTCCCCGACCCACAGGCGCTTGCGGCCTGGTCCCACCTCGATCAGCCCACACGGCCGGTCGCCGAACAGAGCGAGCAGTTCCTCGTCGGATATCTCCGCTATCGGTGGTTCTTCGTCGCTGCTCTCCGCGATCTGGGGGACCGGCGCCGCCTCCTCGTCCAGGTGTGGCGAGCGCTTGCCGGACACGGATGAGACTATCAGCTCCTGGGCGACGGGAGGGGGGGCCCCGCGTCCTGCCGCGCGACTCACACTTAGCAGCAGTGCCGAAGCGAGGGCCATTAGCAACGCCGCAGCCGCGGCCAGGATGAGCCGGCGTCGCCGCGCGCGGAGCCGTTTGAGCCGTCTGAGTTCCTCCAGGCAGTTCTGCCGGACCTGACTGCGGAAGGCTTGGTACTCGTCGTCCTGGAGAATGAAGTCCAGCAGCCGGCTCTGTTTGCTCTCGCTGTCAGTCATAGTTCAGTAGGTCTAGCATTGTGATCTTCATCTTGCGCCGCAAGCGCGCCAGCTTCGATTCGATGGCCTTGCGCGTCGTATCGCGGGCTTCAGCCAGTTCCTTCTGCGCCAGCCCCTCGAAGTAGTACGCCTCGACGAGTTCTCTGTCCGGCGCTGGCAGCTGCGCCAAGGCTGCATGCATCGCCTGGAGCAGTCTCTGTTCGGGGTTGGTCTCGCCCGGGGCGGCGTCCGCTGGCGGAACCAGCACCAATTGGCGCTCGACCCGGTCAGTCCGGTTGCGCCGCCGGAGCTGGTCGAACAGGGCGGTCCTGGCCAGTCTCCGCAGCCATCCCCAGAACGCCTGCTCTTCCTCGAAGGGCTTGATGTACCGCAGAACCCGTAGCATGCTGTCCTGAAGGGCATCCATTACGAGGTTCTCGTGCCTGGGGGCAATGACGATGAGGTAGCGATACAGCCGATCGTAGTATCTGTCGTAGAATTCCTCGAAGGCCCTCTCGTCTCCCTTCGCAATGCTCTCTGTGAGCTGACGCGTTCGCATCTCGGTCCGCGGGGCAACTCCTGCACGGTTTGAGTTGCCATGGCGCGCGGCAGAACACCTCGGTCAGATCCGTCGCGCCGCGCCGGCGCCGCCGAGCGTCCGGGCCGTACCAAGCACCTGCTGCCAAGGGAGGATCCCGGGGCCGCCCTAATCCTTGGGTTCGAGAAGCTGGGGCTCGTCTTCCAGCCGTTCTTCCTCTTGCACTCGGTTCTTCAGGTCCTCCACCTGTTCCCGCAGGGCCTCGTTCCGCTTTGTCAGCTCCTCCACCATGTCCGCCAGTTTCTGGTTCTGCGCTTCAAGTGATTTGACCTTTTGGAGCTTGCTCTTCAACTCCTCCGTGCTGCGCAGGGCGGCGAAGACCCGGTCGCTGACGGCAACCTGGATTGGCGTCCCAGCGCAGACCAGGAGCGCTGTCTCAGGGTGATACTGCAGTTCGCCGGTGGAGCCCGTGATCATCTCCCAGGATTTCCTCAAGGCATCGGCAAGCTCCTCGACAGCGATGTCGCCCCAGGGCCCTCGCGTCGCATACACACAGAAGGCTTTCGCTGAACCTTCGCGTCTGCGGGCTACCAACGTCAGGGGGCCAAGATCGCGAGACGCCTCATCCCAACGGTCCGGTGGCATCTGCCGCAGCTCCGACGCAAGATCGTCGTCCACAGGGCGGGCACCGGCCATGAGCGTAATCTCCGTGTTCTCCAGAAGACTGTTGAGAACACTCAACGTTGTCCAGATGTTCGTGTTCCGGAGGTCCACGCTGGGCACGTTTTCGTCCTCGCAGCCGGTATCAAGCGCGAAGCCAAAGTCTGGAAAGTACAACTCCTCGAGAAAGTCAAAGCAGTCCGCGAGGGTTGTGTCCTTCCACTGCACCTGAATTTGCCTGCGAAAGGGGTTGGTTGCGCCACCCTCCGCCCCCGTAACCCGCCGGGCCGCAGGGAACAGCAACACTGCCAAACCTATCACTACGAGAACCTTACCGCGCATGGGGACCTCCCTGTATGAGGATATCTACATCAGCAACTTCCTTCCACCCTACTATACGCGGGAGAGTCGACTATCCCTCGGAATCTCCAACAAGGGAGACCGTTTCTAGGCCTCCGCAGCCCAAGACGGTTGCGGACGGGTGCCTCAAGCCCCTAACGAGGTATCGGCAAGAACGCCCAAAGGATTCCTTGCCAATCCGCCGTATAGTACAGTAGACGGCGCGGATCCGGCTTCCTGAGAGACCGTCCATGGACAGGCGCGAAGAGCGGGCCCTCGTGCGCAGGCTCCTCAGAATGGATGAAGATGGTCAGGTGTGCGCAAATTGGCCAAAGTGTGCGCAAGGATGTCAAAAACAGGGAAGTTGGGGCAAGACGCCGTACGTAGAATCAGCGCGGCGACGGCCAGAGCGCTTGTGATCAGCCCGCACGCGACGCTCAAGACGCAAGAGCAGCAGCAGGTTCAGCAAGGTCCACAGACCCCAGACAGCCACCAATGCTATGCCGACCCACGCGCCCCTGGATTCGG
>CAZSET010000083.1:0-15115 GCA_964605915.1 uncultured candidatus Brocadiaceae bacterium
GCTGACGGCGTGGACCTTCCCCTCCGCCGCGCTGTAGATCAGGACGGGCACCTCTCCGCCGATGCCGTTCTGGTGCGGCTCCAGGACCCCCAGCGCGAAGCCGGTCGCCGCCGCCGCGTCCATGGCATTGCCGCCGGAGCGCAGGATGTGAAGGCCGGCCTCGGCCGCCAGGTAGTGCCCGGCAGCGACCACGCCGCGCGTGCACATGATCATCGGTCTGCCGCCGCGGTCATTCGTGCTGACTCTCATGAACTCTCTCCTTGCCGGCCCCTCAGACCTTGAAAGGCGTGCGAACCGGGCCCGCAACCGCAAGCCGCGCCGGCGGCCCTTTCGGGGATGTCCACTCGATCCGGCACGAGACGCAGATGCCGGACGGACGTGAAGGCCCTCTCGTTTTGCTGGCGCCAGCGCCGACAGGCCCTGCCGTTCCTGGCCGGACGCGCATGCAGGAGGCAGGCGTGGGGTTCACCGACTTAATTGCCGACAGCCGCAGCGGGCGAGGTCAGACGAGGCGGCCGGCCCACTTGATGCATGCCAGGATGTGCTCCAGGAACCAGGCCTGCTCCCACAGATCGTCCGGGTGCCCGAGCGCCGTATAAATGACGCGCCCCTTGCCGTACTCGTGGCACCAGGCCATCGGGTAATACTTGTCCTCGCGGGGGTCCTTCGACAGATCGACCGAGCTCGTGTCCAGGGACATCAGCACGTGGTGCTTGCTGGCGTCCCAGTCCTTCATAGTGTAGATCTCGTCCACGACCTGGAAGGACTCGCCCAGCATCGCCACGGCCGGATGCTCGGTGTCGTCTACCTTGACGGTGACTTGCTGGTTCCACGGATGGCCCACGAAGTAGCCCCCCAGCATCTCGCCGTACTCGGGCCACTCGTAGAAGGTGTCCGTCGCGTTGTGAATGCCGACGAAGCCTTTGCCGTTGCGCACGAAGTCGAGCAGCGCCTTCTTCTGATCCTCGTCAAGCGGCAGCTCACCCGTGGTGGCGAAGACGAGGACGTCGAACTTCGCCAGATCGCCGGCATTGATCAGACGGCTGCGGGCCGTCGTTACGGCGTCGAACAGGCCCGACTGCTGGCCGAGCTTCTTGATCGCCACTTCCGCGTCCGGCAGGTAGGTGTGCTCCCAACCCTCCGAATGCCTCGACATCAGTACCCTCATGGTTCTCCTCCCGACGACGCTGGAGATATGGGCCGAACCGGGAAGGTATCATGCCGTGCCGGCGGCGTCAAGGAATACGTCCTTTTCGCTCGCGCAGGGCGTCCGCTCAGCGCCGCCCGCGGTAGCGCGCGTCTTTGATCGTGGCCCTGCTTGGGGCTATCATCAGCGCCGCTCCTGGGCACCGCACAATGGACTGCGAGGGCAACGGCATGGCGCACGGCCGCAATGAAGGCTCACAGCTCATCCTGGCCATCGACCAGGGGACGACGGCCACCAAGGCCGTCCTGCTGGACGAGGGCATGCGATTCGTGGGTGAGAGCTCGTGCGAGTTCCCGCAGCATTTCCCCCGGCCCGGCTGGGTCGAGCACGACCTGGCCGACATCTATGCCAGCGTCGAAGGCGCCATCGAAGCCGTGCTGGGCTCGACCGGAGTCGACCCTTCACGGATTGCGGCCGTCGGCATCACGAACCAGCGCGAGACGACGGCCCTCTGGGAGCGCGAAGGCGGCCGGCCTGTCCATCCTGCCATCGTCTGGCAGGACCGACGGACCGCGACCCAATGCGATGAGCTGCGGCAACGAGGGCTGGAGCCGCTCTTCCGCAACCGGACGGGCCTTCTGCTCGACCCCTACTTCTCGGGCACGAAGCTGGCATGGCTGTTGGAGCACGTCGAGGGCGCCCGGCGTGCCGCCGAGAAAGGCGCCCTGCTGTTCGGCACGATTGACAGCTACCTCGCGTGGCGTCTGAGCGGCGGCGTCGCGCACGTGACCGACGTGTCCAACGCCTCGCGCACGCTCCTTCTTGACCTGGAGTCGTGCGAATGGAGCCCGGACCTGTGCGAGGCGCTGGGCGTGCCCGTGCAGGTCTTGCCGGAGATCCGCGCCAACGACCAGGTCTTCGGCCACACGCGAGGGGCGGCCCCCCTGCCTGACGGCATCCCCATAGCCAGCATCGTGGGCGATCAGCAGGCCGCTCTGTTCGGCCAGGCATGCTTCGAGGAAGGCGAGGCGAAGTGCACCTACGGCACCGGGGCATTCCTGATCGTCAACACGAGGGACCGGATCGTGCGCTCCGGGCAGAAGCTGCTGGCCACGGCAGCGTGGAAACTGGCCGGGCGGCCGTGCTACGCATTGGAGGGCTCGACGTTCATCGCCGGCGCGATCGTTCAGTGGCTCCGGGACGGGCTGGGGATCATCGCATCCTCAAGCGAAGTCGAGGAGCTGGCCCGGTCCGTGGACGGCAGCGACGGAGTGACACTGGTGCCGGCCCTGGTCGGGCTGGGCGCGCCCTACTGGGACCCGGACGCGCGCGGCGTCATCTGCGGGCTCACGCGCGGCACCACGAAGGCACACATTGCGCGCGCCGCCCTTGAAGGCATCGCATTCCAGATAGCCGACCTGGTGCACGCAGTGACGGAGGACCTCGGCCAAGCCCTGCCCTTCCTGAAAGTGGATGGCGGCGCGGCGCTGAATGACCTGCTGATGCAGTTCCAGGCGGATTTGCTGCGCGTGCCCATCGTCCGCCCGAAGGTGACGAGCACGACGGCCCTGGGCACGGCACTGCTGGCGGGACTCACGGTGGGCATGTTCCCCTCGCTGCCCGCCATCCGCCGCGGGTGGGAAGAGGAGCGCCGTTTCCTCCCAGAGATGGACGAGGACGAGGTGCTTGAGCGCATCGAGCAGTGGCATCACGCCGTGCGCCGCGCGCGGCTGTGAGTCCGGGCTTCACAGCCCGAGCTTATCCGAGATGCCCTGCATGGCGGTGAGGACCGTCTCGATGTGGTCTTCGAGGGGAACGCCCAGCTCCTCGGCCCCCTGTTCGATGAGCTTACGGTCCACTCCCGCAGCGAAGCGCTTCTCGTCCCATTTTTTGAGCACGGACTCGACCGTGACGTCGGCCAGCTTCTTCGAGGGCCGCACCAGCGCAACGGCAACGATCAGTCCCGTCAGTTCGTCGACCGCGAAGATGGCCTTTTTCATGGGCGTGTCGCGCTCGGCGCCGGTGTGCTCGGCGTGCGCGAGCACGCCTTCGAGGAGATCCTCGGGATAGCCGCGCTCCCGCAGGTACTCCACCCCGCGCCACGGGTGGTCCTCCATCTGGGGGTACCGTTCGTAGTCGAAGTCGTGCAGGAGGCCGACGACGCCCCATTGCTCGGCGTCCCCGCCCAGCTTCTCGGCGTAGGCCCGCATGGCGGCCTCCACGGCGTAGCCGTGCTTCTTCAGATTCTTGTTCTTCGTCCACTCGTCCAGGATGGCCTGCGCCTCGTCTTTCGAGGGCCATTCGCTCATCGAAGATCTCCCTTCATGCTGACGACATCGTGCGGAACCGACCCATTCTATGGCCAATTGGCTCGATTCTCCAGCGCCCTCCCCCGCTGATGGATGAAAGCGCGCCGCAACGGGCGCCCCATGCTTGCCTCGTTCGCAAGCTGGGCTTATCATGCAGCGCGCGGACCGATGCATGATCCGAAGGGGACACAGACATGAACAGCAGGGAAAGGATCGCGACGGCCCTGCAACACCGAGAGCCCGACAAGGTGCCGATGGACTTCGGCGCGACGGCGGTCACGGGCATTGCGGCCAGCATGGTCTACAGGCTGCGCCAGGCGCTCGGGCTCGACGGCCCGCGAGAGCCGGTCAGGGTCGTGGAGCCGTATCAGATGCTGGGGGAGGTCGGCCCCGATCTGCGCGAGGCACTCGGCATAGACGCTGCGGGACTGACGGGCAGCAAGAACATGTTCGGGTTCGAGAACAGGGATTGGAAGCCCTGGCGGCTCTTCGACGGAACGCCGGTCCTGGTGCCGGGCAAGTTCAACACCGAGCCCGACGAGAACGGCGACGTCCTGATGTATCCCGAAGGCGACCGCTCCGCGCCGCCCAGCGGCCGGATGCCCCGCGGAGGCCACTATTTCGACACCATCGTCCGTCAGCCGCCCATCGTCGAGGACGAGCTGCGGGTGGAGGACAATCTGGTGGAGTTCGGCCCCGTCTCGGAGAGGGAGCTTGCGCACCTTCAGGAGCAGGCGCAGGCCCTCCGTGCGTCCGGCCACGTGGCGCTCGTAGGCAGTTTCGCCAACACGGGCTTCGGAGACATCGCACTCGTTCCGGCGCCATTCCTCAAGCATCCCAGGGGCATACGAGACGTCGAGGAGTGGTACGTGTCCACGGCGACGCGGCGGGAGTTCGTGCGTGGAGTGTTCGCCCGCCAGTGCGACATCGCATTGGCCAACCTGGAGCGCATCTGCGCCAGGATAGGCGATCACGTGGACGTCCTATTCGTCACCGGCACGGACTTCGGAACGCAGCGCGGGCCTTTCATGTCAGTCGAGGCCTACCGTGACCTGTTCAAGCCGTTCCACAGGCGGGTGAATGATTGGGCCCACGGCAACACCGCATGGAAGACCTTCATCCATTCGTGCGGGGGCGTCGAGCCGCTGATCGAAGACTTCATAGAGGCCGGATTCGACATACTCAACCCGGTCCAGTGCTCCGCCCACGGCATGGAACCCGTGCACCTGAAGAAGGCTTACGGAGCCCGGATCTGCTTCTGGGGCGGGGGCGTTGACACGCAGAAGACGTTGCCGTTCGGAACGCCGGCCGACGTCCGGGAAGAAGTGAAGAGACGAGTCGAGATCCTTGGCGAGGGGGGCGGCTTCGTCTTCAACGCCATTCACAACATGCAGGCCGGCACGCCGATCGCGAACGCAATGGCCATGTTCGAGGCATTCGAAGACGCGCGCTGAGTACAGAACCTGCGCGGCGGCCGGGCCGAGCTTCACACCATCTGCGGCTGCGGCTGCACATCGGTCACGGGCTGTCCATCCTGAAAGACTCTAACTGCCTCAATGGTCACGGGCTTGACCGGACGCTCATTGCCGTCCGTCTTCACTGCCCCGATCTTCTTCAGCACGTCTATGCCGCCGAGCGTCCTGCCGAAAACCGTGTGCTTGCCGTCCAGCCAGGGCATGGCGGCAAGCGTGATGAAGAACTGCGAGCCGCCCGTATTCGGGCCGGCATTTGCCATCGACAGCACGCCCTCGGCGCTGTGTGTCAAGTGGTCGACGAACTCGTCCGCGATCTTCCAACCCGGTCCCCCGGTGCCGTCCCCTTTCGGACACCCGGCCTGGACCATAAAGTCACTTATGACCCGGTGGAAGAGGAGGCCATCGTAGAAACCCTTGGACGCCAGGTGCACGAAGTTGGCCACGGTGTTCGGGACATCCTCGTCATAGAGCTGCACGAGCATTGTGCCCAAGGACGTCTGGATGTGTACGACCGTAGGCATGGCACGGCCCCCTCTCAGAAGAAGGTGGCAGGTCCGTAGACCGGTTCTGCGCGCTGAGGCAGTCTACGCCAGCGTCTGGCCCGATGCAAACACCCATGGCGACGCTGCGCTTGCGCTGCCTGCTGAACTGTGATAGTAGTACAGGAAAGGCTCTCCGGCCCGAACTGGCCGCAAGGACGCTGAACGAAAGGAAGACGATGATCTACCGCAAGGAGGAGTACCTCCAGGACAAGACCAACGATCAGCGGTTCCCCATCAAGCAGGTGGACCGGATGATGGGCATCGACGGGGACGAGGAGAAGTTCATCGGCCGTGCGGCCATAACCATGCAAACGCCCATGGGCCTTCAGCAATTGCCGATTGCGTTTGAGATAGAAGCGGACTCGGTGCAGGCGGCCTTCGCGAAGTTCAACCAGTTCGCCGAACCGAAGTTGGAAGAGGCCAAGGAGCGCATCCAGAACCGAATAGAGGAGTTGCGGCGCGAGCAGCAGAACAGGATCGTCACTCCCGGCCAGGCGCAGAGCGGCTCCCCCGGCATCGTTGACCTCAGTGACTTCCGGAACAACACCTAGCTGCCGGCAGTAGCCGCAGCCCGCCCGTTCAAGCCAGGCCCTCCCGCCGCGCGCTGTCGGCACACCGACTTGTGCCGACCACCTGTCGTCGCGCTTCGCATCCCCCATTCCAGTGTGCCGCCGTCCCCCGACCAGGCTTTCCCACCTGTACCATTCCCGCTTCCACGCAGCGCCGCGCGGCCGAACTCAATCGGCGGCAGGTCGCAGCTTGCACCACTCGATGATATTGTTGCATTGGCTGAAGAAAGGGCGCCATGCAGGTATGTGCACGAAACGAGAAGAAAAGTCTTGACTTTCAGGCGCGTGAATATGTAATATTAGCCTGACTCTTGTGCAAGCAACTGGCGAACTCCGCTGTGTTGCGAGGATTGTTATTCCTTAACTCTTTCGAGGAGGGATCAGTCCAGAGCGAATAGCAGACCGAAGCAAGCACGCAGCCAGCCATGGACCTTCGGTGGCCGGCGTAAGGTCTTACAGAAACAGGTCGTCCATGACGGCCCGACCTCCGCGCGGAACAGCGGGGGTAGCCTGGTATGATCGCTTCTGGTTGAAAGGGTAGCAGTCGATGGCGAAGAAGAAAGCCGCGAAGAAGAAGACGACAAAGAAGAAGGCCACAAAGAAGAAGGCCACAAAGAAGAAGGCCACGAAGAAGAAGGCCACCAAGAAAAAGGCCAAGAAGAAGGCCAAGAAGAAGTAAGCGCAGCACTACGCGATGAACTGACAGATCCGGACGACGGATCTGGCGCGAAATGAACAAGCCGCCCGGAGACGGCCAAAGCTCCGGGCGGCTCTGTTTTGGGAGTGCGCAGGCCGACGCCCACCTACCGAGGTCGGCCAGCGCCAACACCATGGCGGCGCCAGCCGGGGGACCCATGAGCCTGCGCCGGGGCGAGAGGTCGGACGGGGCCGGGGGAAGCCACCGCCCTGCACGAGTCGCTAAGGCGGCACACCGCTGCCCATGGATTCACTGGCCAGTGCGTTGACACGTGCGTACACTGGGTGAACGGACCGATGAGTGCCCGGCCGCCGCGTGCGCTCCCTGCGCGATCGGGCGTCGGCGTGTCGTCTGTCTCCAGCAACAGCACCACGAATTCAGACAATGCTAAGATTACGCGCCATCCCCAGACTGCTTCTGCGCGACGCCCGCGCGCAGAGCAAGATGGTCTACCCCTGGGAGCTTCCCAGCATCATGCGGAAGCACATCCTCACGGGCGCGATGGGAACCGTCTACTTCGTCCTCCTGTCGGGGATGTACCTCGTGACGTTCGGGAACGGGATCGGGATGCGCTACTGGCAGTGGGGCCTGCTCTCGGGGGCGTCGTCATTTGCGCTGCTTTTCCAACTGCTGTCCGCGTACGTTGTCAGCCGGACTGGCGCACGCAAGTCGCTGTGGTTTGTGGCTGCGATGGCAGGTCGCACGTTGCGCATCGTGGCTATAACGGCGGCGTTCGGACTGCACAGCCGTTTCGGCAGCCGCGCGACACTCGTGTTTATCGTGCTGCTGGTGCTGGCCAACGCCTTCGAAGCGATCGCGGTTCCTCCGTGGTTTTCCTGGCTGGCGGACATCATCCCCCGGGACGAACACGGCCGCTTCATGGGCCGTCGGAGCGCGTGGATCGCCCTGGCCAACGTGTGGATCGTCGTCCCCATCGGCTTCGCCATGGACCGCCTCGGGGGTGGCTCCAACCTGAATCTGCTCATGCTGCTGTTCGGCTTCGGCTCTGTGCTGGGCATCGTCGACCTGGTCATCCACCGGACCATCCCCGACCCGCCGGTAAAGAGGTCGCGCAAGGCCAGGTTCTGGGGCGAGGTGGCCAGGCCGCTGAAGGACCGCAGGTTCCGCCCGTGGCTCATCTTCAACGTCCTTTGGACGTTCGGCATGACGCTCGGCGGCTCGCTGGCAACCATCTACTTCGTGGAGAACCTGGGGATCAGGCGCAACTTCTTTGGAGGATCGCTCGTGCTGATCCTCGTGCCGCTTGCCGCCACGGCAGTCGCCGGCAAGTACCTGGGCACGCTGGTCGACCGGCTCGGGGTGAAGCGCACGCTCCGGTGGGGCCACATGTTCTGGGCCACGATCCCCCTTTTCTGGATAGCGGCGAAGCCGCAGAATCCGTTCCCGTGCCTTGCAGCGGCCGCCCTGATCGGAGGAATCGGCAGCACGATCGCCCTCAATGCGGCCGTGAAGCTGATCACCCGCACGCCCCCTTCGGGCCGCGTCCCGATGTACGTCGCGGTATCCGCATGCGTCGGATCGCTGGCCGGTGCCATGGGCCCTCTGCTGGCGGGGTTATTCCTGCATGCCTTCGGGGATACGTCCTGGTCGCTCGGCGGCCTAACAGTGGTCGGCTTTCACATCCTCTTCCTGGCGTCCTTCGTCCTTCGCATGTCCGCGACGCTGGCCATTGGGGCGATACCGGAGCCGGCCAAAGCGGCAGAACCAGGAGACCCGGGGCCGGGTCATCCATAGGCGCCGTACCTGCGGTACGCATCGAGCATCGTCAGCACGTTTGCCATCGGCGTGTCGGCCTGCACGTTGTGCGCCGTGCAGAACACGTAACCCCCGCCCTCCCCCATCGCCTCGGCCAGATGTTTCACCGCCCTGCACACGTCCTCTGGCGTGCCGTACGGCAGCGTCTTCTGTATGGACATGCCGCCGTGGAAGGATAGTCGGTCTCCGTAATCCTCCTTCAATCCGGCCGGCTCCATCCCACGTGCTTCGGGTTGGAGGGATTGGAGAACGTCTAGGCCACACTCGATCATTTGCGGCATCAACGCCCTGACTGAGCCGCACGTGTGGTGCATGGGGACGGCGCCGTGCGCCTTGATCAGGCGGATGTATTCCTTGAATCCTCGTCTGAGGAATGCCTCCCACATCCCCGGTGATACGAGCGGGCCTTGCTGAGCGCCGAAATCGTCGCCGGTAAGCACGATATCTATCTTCCCGTTGGCCGCCGCCAGTATCCTCTCGAGGTAGTCCATGTAGAACGCCTTGATCTTCGCAAACAGCGCGCGGGCAAGGTCCGGCTCCAGCGCCATGTCCAGCATTACCCGATCCGGGCCCCGGATGTACATGGCAGGTTTCAGTTGCGCGATCCTGTTCAATCGGTCGCCCATGAAAACGACGACCCGCCCCTGTTCGCGGACAAGGTCGCACTGGCACTCGACGCTCCGGTAGTCGAACATGTCTGCGGAGGGCCAGCGGGGATAGGCGTCTATCTCGTCAAGCGTGGTCGCGTCGGCAAGCGGCGGCGCCACGACCTCCTTGTAGTGCTCAAACTGCCCCCTGATCTCCAGCGTCACGGCCTTTCTGGGCACACCCCATATGTCCGTGGAGATTCCGCTTTGCTCACCGGGAAGAGGTGGGCCGACATAGCTCGGGCGCGGGATGTAGCGGAAGTCGACGTCCTGCGCGTCGAGGAAGTCCTCGAAGGACATCCCAAGCTCAGACTTGATGCGGGCGCGGAATCCTGCGGATGCCCAGAAGTCCACCGGGATCCGGTCCGGAGTCTCGTGTCCGATCGCCAGGAGAGCACGCTCTCTTGAGTCCACCGTCCCGCTCACCATGCTGCCGGCGGAGGCCCCTCCCGCCCTACTTCGCCCAGGGCGTCCTTGCCTGTTCGCGCAGAGGTCCCTCCAGTAGGGCCGGCAGGAAGTCGGTCACCACCCGCCCGCGGTAGTCGAAGAACACGAGCCCGTCGGCACCGCTCTTGCGCGCCGAGTCCACCAGGTCGGCCGTGTGCCAGGCCGAGCTCGAGCGGAATGCGCCGATGCCGGACTGCAAGGGGAAGCCGGCGCCGACCCACTGGCGCTGCTGCGTCACGACCGCAGACAGCTCCTCGGGGCTCTGCGTGTAGTTCATCGGGCAGACGAAGTCCAGGTAGCCCTTCTCGACCCAGGTTCGCCAGTCCTGGCCGACGCTGTCCCGCGCCGAGTCCCAGTAGGAGAAGACCGCCGCCGATACCTTCACGTTCGGGTCAATCTCGCGCGACCGGCGGCTGACCTCGGCGACGACGTGCGTGATCTGGTCGCGGCGGAAGTCAAGGTACTGCTGCGCGAACGGCCCGTTCGAGAGCACGTCGGCCGGCCAGTTCTGGACCTTCTGCCCGATGCGGCTCTCGAACCGCTTCCGGCAGCCGTTGCAGTAGCAGGCCTGGCCGCCTGGGTAGCGGATGTAGTCGAAATGGATCCCGTCGGGGTGGAACTTGCGCGTCATCTCCAGCATTGCCTCGATCTCGAGGCGCTGGTTCTCGGGATGGGACGGGCACAGGCTCGCATTGCCTCTGCCGACGATGTTGCCCTCGGCGTCTCGGCAGACCCGTTCTTGCGCCGCAAGTTGGTCCACCACTTCGTTGCCCGGCCACCACAGGTTGTAGTTGACGCGCCACAGGTGCACTTCGATTCCGTGCTTCTTCGCCGCCGCGAGCATGTTCGCCATCTGCGGCCCGTTCTCCCGAACAAAAGGGGAGAGAGGAAGCAGGTCGCTCTGATAGTGCGCGTAGCCCGCCGCACATACGTTGGGCAGCAGCGCGTTCAGGTGCCTTTTCTTCATCCCCGCGAAGAAAGCGTCCCAGTCTTGACCGGGGACGGTGACGTTATGGATCCACGCAGCCCGGAACTCCCTGCCTCCACGTGAGGGCAGGCTGCGGATGAAGGCCAGATCGGCCGCTTCGCGCGCCTTCCGGAGGGCCTGGCACGCCTCATAGAGCTGGCCGGAGGCAGCCTGGCGGCGGGCGTCCCTCTCCTGGCTCACGGCGGTGTCGAGGGCCTCCAGCGCACGGGCGTTCCCGGCGCAGGCCTTCCGCATGGACTCCCGGTCGGTGTAGCGCCGGAAGTCCCAGAGCGTCTCCGTCAGGTGCTCAACGGGGAAGCGGTAGACGTCCTGGCCGGCAAGCTCCGCCACGGCTGCCATCAAGAAAGCCGATGTCTTGGCCACGTCTCCCGCATGGAGAATGTAGGAGAAGTACATCCCTGTGGGCGACAGGATCACGGCCGGATAGCCCGTATCAGCCCCGTTGGAGTCGTGCCAGGTGGCAATGACCTTGCCGCCGGGCGCGGGCGTGGCGGCGATGATGTTGGAGGAGCGCTGCCCAAATGAATCGGGGAACGAGTCGGGGGCGGTCGCGTTGAACTTGACCACCTCGAACGGCGAGGCTGCGCCGCCCGCCTTGAACTGCCCCGTGGCTACTCCCATCAGCGGGTGCAAGCGGCTGGCCACTGAAAAGCAGCCGATCAACCTGCCTCCTGCCGCCACGAAGTCCTGCAGGGCCTTCGCCTCCTCGTCGGAGACCTCGAAGTTGAGCGGCAGGATGGCGACGCGCCTTCCCCGCAGCGCTCCGCGCGCAACGGCTTCGTCGGTCACCACGGCGTACGGGACCCCGGCAGCGTCCAGGATCCGCTGCATCTCGCCCACCATGCGGCCCACGAGTCTTCCGTCGCCGCCCTCGGTGGCTTCGCTGAGAGTGCCGTAGACGATGGCGATGTCCCGCCGCTGACCGACACGCGGCTTCAGGTACTCAACGGCTCTCTTGAGCATCAGGCCGGCGTTCCTCTGGTTCTCCTCGCCCTCGGCCACCAGGACATGGGAGAAGTACAAACCCCCGTCGGAGAGAGTGGCCGCGGCCCGTCCGGTCTTCTCCCCGTTGGCATCCAGCCAGTCGGCCAGCACCATCGCGTCGCGCGCCGGCCTGGGCGCCGAGATGTTCCACGACACCTGGGCGAAACCTTCCGGCAGACCGGGCAAGGCATCCCTTCGGCACCGCACGTAGCAGAACGTCTTGCGCTCGGGGTCGGGCACGTAGGTGGTGGAAGCCACCCCCAACTCGCTGTCCAGCCCGTACGTCGTGTAGAAGCACATGACCTTGCCGCCGTCGCTGCAGAACGACTTCACCAGGGCACGGGCAGCGCGGCTCAGGTTCGGGGCGTACGGGATGATGGCGATGCGGTAGTCATCGAGCACGCCCGCCAGAATGTGGTCCTGCGTGACGACGGCGTAAGGCAGGTCCACGCGCTTGAGAATGCCCTCCATGAGCGCGAAGTAATCGCGGGCACCCTGCGCTTCCTGCCTCCCACCGGGGTCCGCGATAAGGGCCAGGCGGCCCTCATAGGCCAACGCCTGCGCGAGCGGCAAAGCGCTCAGCGCCAGAAGCAACCCGAAGGCGATCAGGAGACCTCGCATTCTCGGCACCTCCCACCAGCAAGGGACGTTCAGGATAAGCGGCTGCGATGATAAAGGTCATGGGCGTGCGGAGCAAGGTCCGGTGCGCCTGCGCGGCGGCTTGCCCGGCCCATTCCGAGCTCGCCCCGGCGGGCGGCCCCTGCTACTGCCGGGACAGTGCGAACGCGCCGGGCTCCACCGCACGAACGTCCCGCAGACGTTGCGCGGTCAGCCGCCGCGCTGCCCGTAGTAAGCCCCCGGGCCGTGCTTACGGAGGAAATGCTTATCCAGCAGCGCCTGCGGTATCTGCCTGGCGTCCTCATTCAGGAGGACGGCCAAAAGCGCCGTTCTCGCCACCTCCTCGAGCACGATGGCATTGTGCAGGGCCGACTGCACGTCGGGACCCCATACGAACGGCCCGTGCGCGGGAAGAAGGACGGCGGGCACCTCCTCTGGGCTCAGAGCCGGCTGCGCAAAGCGCTCCAGTATGACCTTGCCGGCGTTGAGCTCGTAGTCGCTCTCGATCTCTTCCCGGGTGAGCTGGCGCGTCAGGGGCACGGGCCCGCGGAAACAGTCGGCGTGAGTCGTGCCGAGGCATGGAATCTCGCGGCAGGCCTGCGCCCAGCTCGTGGCGTAGGTCGAGTGAGTGTGCACGATGCCGCCGATCGAGCCGAAACCGCGATACAGGGCCAGGTGGGTCGGACTGTCTCAAGGGAGACGAGCGCGATGTCCGCCGGCGTAAGGCTCCTATAGTCCACGCCGCTGGGCTTGATGGCCATGACCCCGGCCCCGCGATCGACGCCGCTCGCGTTGCCCCACGTGAGCAAGACGAGCCCGGCGTCGACGATGGCCATGTTGGCCTCGCAGACCTGACGGCGCAGCTTCTCCAACTGCATCAGGCTCTGACCTCGTCGCGTATCCTCTGGACTTCCTTCATCACGTCATGCAGGTTGTCGCGGCGCTCCCGGGTGCCGAAGGCGTCGTGGAGATGCCGGTAGAGCCGGTAGAGTCGGTCGTAGACGGCACGGGCATTCGGATCGGGCGCATAGTCCTGTGCGCGCACGGCCGTCATGGCTTCAATGGCCTCGCCGAAGCTCTCGTGCCCGCCGGCCTCCTTGCCCGCAACGACGGCTCCCGCCATTGCAGCGCCCAGAGCACAGGTCTGCTCGCTGCGGGAGACTTCCATGGTCCTGCCCATCACGTCGGCCAGTATCTGCATGACGAGCGGGTTCTTGACAGGTATGCCGCCGCAGTTCACAACGCGCTTCACGCTCAGGCCGTATTCCTCGAAGCGCTCCATGATGACGCGCGCCCCGAACGCGGTGCTCTCGATCAACGAACGGTAGATCTCCGCCGGTGTGGTGTGAAGCGTCATGCCCAGCAGCAGACCCGTGAGGCGCTGGTCCACCAGGACGGTGCGATTGCCGTTGTGCCAGTCGAGCCCGAGCAGACCGCTCTGCCCGGGCTTGAGCCGCCGGGCGCCTTCGGTCAGGGCCTCGTGGGAGCCCCGGGCTTGGCCGCCGGGCGCCATCGAGTTGACGAACCAGTTGTAGATGTCGCCCACGGCCGACTGGCCGGCCTCGAGGCCGTAGTAGCCGGGCAGTATGGACTCGGGAACGATCCCACACAGGCCCGGTATGTCGGCCAGCTCCGCGTCCAGCGGGCTGACCATCATGTCGCAGGTCGAGGTGCCGACGATCTTGACGAGCATCCCGGGCCGGATGCCGGACCCGACGCCGCCCAGGTGCGCGTCGAACGCGCCCATGGCCACCGGTATGCCGGAAGGAAGCCCGAGCTTCGCCGCCCACTCCTCAGTCAGTCTCCCGGCCGAGTCGGCGATGCTATAGGCCCTGTCGGGAAGCGTGCGACGGAGGCGCGCCAGCCGTTCGTCCAGCGACGCCACGAACTCCTCGTCCGGATAGCCGTCCCAGGCGGGATTGAACATGGCCTTATGCCCGGCCGCGCAGATACAGCGTTTCAGCGTATCGGGACTCGTTGCCCCGGTGAGAAGCGCGGGAATCCAGTCCGCCATCTCGACCCACGTGTGCGCCGCGTCGAAGACCTGCGGCGCGGTCCTCAGGCAATGGAGCACCTTCGACCAGAACCACTCCGAGGAGTACTTGCCGCCGCACTTGGCCAGATAGTGTGGGCGGAGCCTCGCGGCGGCCTCGGTGATCTCTTCCGCCTCGGCGTGGCCCGTATGGTCCTTCCAGAGCCACGCCAGCACGTTGAGGTTGCCTTCGAACTCCTGCCTGAAGGCCAGCGGCATGCCCGTCTCATCCACCGGAAGCGGCGTGCTGCCCGTCGTGTCCACCCCGACGCCGATCACCCGGTCCGGTGAGAAGCCTTTCTGCGTATCGGCCAGGCGCAGCGTGTCCCGGATGCAGGCCTGCACCCCCTCCACGTAATCGGCCGGGTCCTGCCTGGCCAGATGCGGATCGTTCGGGTCCAGAACCACGCCCGCCTCCCCGCGCCGGTAGTCCCAGACGGCGGTCGCGATCTCCTCGCCGGTAGCCACGTCAACGACGAGGGCCCGGACTGAGTTCGTGCCGAAGTCGAGGCCGATCGTGTAGCTGCCGCTCATCGGAACTCCTCCGCTCGGAGCCGCGCGGCCGTCACCATCCGCCCATGTCTACCAGGGCTTTCAGGACGCCGTCGGCGTGGCCATCCACGGTTCCAAAGGCGTCGTCGATCTCAACCGGCGCGAAGGTGTGGGTGACGAGCGCTTCGGGGGCAATCGCCCCGCGGGCGGCAAGGTCGATGCACGCGGGCAGCGTACGCAGGCTGCGCCGCACAAGCCGCAGCGTCAGCCCCTTCCTGCGCGAGGTGCCGGAGGAGAACGTTATCCTGTCGTCCTCCGTTATGCCGATGACGGCTATGTGCGCGCCCGGTTCCGCGACCTCGCACATGTTCCACATCGTCTGGTGCGTGCCC
>CAZSET010000084.1:0-14956 GCA_964605915.1 uncultured candidatus Brocadiaceae bacterium
GGACGGCTCGCACAACTTCGGCCCCCCGGACCCGCTGGACGTCGCAGCGGCCCTCAACGATCAGGGCGTTCCCGTCTACACGCTCGGCGTCGGCCGAGACCAGGCCACGTCTGAGCTCCGCGACGTGAAGGTGGTGGACATCACCGCGCCGAAGTCGGCGTTCCTGTTCACCAGCTTCCCCGTGCGCGTGAACGTTCTGTTCCGGGGGTGCCAGGGGAGGCCGGTCACAGTGCGGCTGGGCGCGAACGGCCTGGTGTCCCAGCAGAAGGTCGTGACCGTCGTCCACAGCGAGGAAACGGTGCCCCTCCAGTTCGACGTCGTGGCGGAGGACATCGGCGAGTACGAGATCACCGTTCGCGCCGACGAAGTGCCGAACGAGATACTGGCGGAGAACAACTCGACGAGCGCGTTCGTCAAGGTGATCAGCGGCGGGGTGCGCGCGGGGTTCTTCGACGCCGTTCGGCCGGAGAGCAAGTTCATCGCCCATGCGCTGACCGGGGCCGAGCATCTGCGCCTGCGACGCGTCCTGGTGCTGGCCGGTCAGCAGTTGCCCGATGCGCAGACGCAGATCGACCGCTATGACGTCGCCATGATCGGCGACATTCTCTCCTCAGCCATTCGACCCAGCCACCTTCTGGCGCTCAGGCGCGCCGTGCAGGAAGAGGGCAAGGGGCTGATCGTCCTGATGACGCAGCAGAATGCCACCAGGGAAGGCTGGCGCGACACGGTGATCGAGGACTTGCTTCCGGTGAAGCTGGTGGGCGGGGCGCGCATCATCGAGGGGGGGCGCGAGTTCCGCATCGACCCGGCGCAGGTCCGGCACCCGGTTCTTGCTCTGGCCGAGACCGCCCGGGAGACGCGCGAAGCCTGGGCGAGCCTTCCCCCGCTGGCCGGAGCCGTGGGCGGGCTGGAGGTCAAGCGCGGCGCCACGGTCCTGGCAAAGGACCAGGACGGCAACCCCCTGCTCGTCGTGCACAGATCGGGGCGGGGCCGCGTGGCATGCCTCATGGCGGACACAACGTCCCGATGGTTCTTCACGGAGCAGAACACCCAGGACTATCACCGCCGCTTCTGGCGGCAACTGGTGCTCTGGGCCGCGGGCCGCGAGGACAGGCCCCAAGGGCACCTCTGGGTCGAACTGAACAAGCAGCAACTGCTGATGGACGAGAAGCTGAAGATAGCCGTCCACCTGGTCGGCCAGGAAGACGAGCCCATTCGCGACGCCCAACTCGCCCTGCGCATCACGGATCCGGCGGACAAGACCCAGGATGTCTCCTACACCTTCTCCCGCCAGGAGGGCGCTTACGTGGCCGAGTTCTCGCCCCCATTCAGCGGGGAGTACACCGTCATCGCCGAAGCCGAGCGAGACGGACGCTTTCTGGGACAGGACAAGAGCCACTTCCAGGCCCACAGCGTGGACGTCGAGCTGGAGGACCCCGTAGCCGACCTGAAGCTGCTGCGCAGGATCTCGGCCGTCACGGAAGAATCCGGCGGGAAGTACTATGGCTATCTGCAAGCCGGCGAGCTCTTCGAGGAACTGGAAAGGCGGGGGGCTCCCCTGAAGCTGACCACGCGACGACGAAGGGACATCTGGGATTCCTGGCCGCTGTTCGCCCTGTTCGCCGCCTGCCTCGTGACCGAGTGGGCGCTGAGGAAGAGGAAGGGGCTGGTGTGACGCAACCGAAGAGACGGGCCGTCTTTCTGGACCGCGACGGCACCATCGTCAGGGACGTGGGCTACCTGAAACGCACGGAGGACGTGTGCCTGCTGCCCGGCGTCCCCGAGGCGCTCAAGTTGCTCAAGGAAGCCGGCTTCCTCCTGCTGGTCGTCACGAACCAAAGCGCCGTGGCGCGCGGCTGGCTGACGGAGCCGGCCCTCCTGGAGATCCAGCGCGAGGTGGAACGCCGGCTCGAGGCCGAAGGGGCGGCCCTGGACGGCTTCTACTACTGCCCCCACCTGCCCGAGGGGACGGTCGAGCAGTACGCGCGGAAGTGCGACTGCCGCAAGCCAGAACCAGGGATGCTGCTGCGGGCGGCACGGGACCGGAACGTCGACCTAGAGCGCTCCTACGTCGTGGGTGACTCGGAGCGGGACGTAGAAGCCGGCAGACGGGCAGGCTGTTCTACGATCCTGATCGGAGAGGGGACTTCGCCCCCGGCGGACTTGAGGGCGCGCGACCTGAGACACGCAGCCGATCTGATTCTCCAGCGCGAAGGCGATTCCGCCGCACGGCCGAGATAACCTACGGCCGTCTCGCCTCAGTACGTTTCCACCTGCCACTTGTCCTCCACTTCCTCCGGCTCGGGCAGGGCCTTGCCGTCCTTCTGGAGCGTCTGCACGACCCACTCATACCTGGTTGGGTCTTGCTCCTTGAGGCGGGCCGCCAGGTTAACAGCCTGCTCCTTCGGGAGCCGGTAGTAGCCCCCCAGAATGTCGAGCAGGACGCTATCCTTGATCTGCTTGTACCTGACCTGGCCGCGCAGGTTCTGCTCGGTGTCCTCATTCCATTTTCCGACCCGCTGCTTCACATCCTCCTCAATCGTCCACGCCTTTTCGTCTTCGTTGCAGGCCATGGCGACGTAGAAGTGTATGAGCTTGCCTGCGATGAGGCGCCGAAACTGGCTGGTGGTCATGTCCTGCTGGTCGTGCGCGAGCACAAACTCCCGGTACTCGTCATAGGACCGGCCCTTCACCGCATTGGGGAACTCCTCACGCAGGCGCTCAAAATACTCCATGGACTTCTCGGTGTTGCCCATGAAGGCGAACTCCATAACGCCGCGGGACAGGAAGCTCTGGAGCCCAGCACTCGTGCCGAGCTTGTAGCGGGTGCCGTGCGCTTCGATGATCTCATCGTAGAGGGGCAGCGCGGCGTCCGCGAAGCGGTAGTCCGGCCCCATGGCCAGCATCAGCCTGCCCTTCGGATCGTAGAGCAACCGGCCGTGCAGCACCAGGCCCTGTATGGAGGCATAGATCCTGCGCTTCAGCGAGACGCGTTGATACTCGTAGAGCGTTTCATCATCGGCGAGGCCGCCGAGGCCGGGATCAGGCTCAGGCGTGGCCAGGTCGAACTCCTCCAGTGTGTGCTCCGTCCGTCTCTCCAGGCCGTCCAGCACTTCCAGGCCCACCGTAGCCCAGTAGATGGCGTGCGGAAAGGGCACTCGCCAATCGAAGGGGCCGTACTTCTCGCGCAGCGCCAGCATCCGCTCCGGCTCGAGCTTGCATTCCTCCCGCAGCCTCTTGGCGCGCGCGTAGACCCCGATCTTGTGCAGCGCGCCGGCGTTCTCCGGCCGGTTCAGTATCGCCACGGCGCGGGGCGGCACCGAAGGCCGGCCGACGTAGAAATCGAAGAAGCCCTCCGCGATGTCGAATCCCTCCGCCAGGCATTCGTTCCACAGGCGATTGGCGTCCGGATCGGCCAGCGCCTCTTCCAACGTACGGGGCGCATCGGCCAGCTCGCGCAGCGTCTCCGCGTCTCCCTCTCCGCCCAGGATCTCATGCATGTAGAGGCCGAACGTTTGCTTGTAGAAAAAATGCGCGTTGTCGTCCTGCTCGCCGATCTTGTGGCCGATGATCCAGGCCAGCCTGTCATAGAGCATGGGCGCGTTCGGGTTCAGCGGAATCGCTTCGTCCCGCAGCAGCTCGATTCCCTTCTGCACCCAGGCCCACCTGTCTGGCAGATGATCGACGCGGCAACTGACGTTGTAGGCCAGGTTCCAGGCGTTGAAAGCCCAGACGTGGGGGAAGTGGGGAGCCAACTTACAGGCCCAGTCGGCAAGCTGAACGAGCTCGAAGTACCGGTCCTGGCTCTTGAGCGTCTCCATCCGGATCCAGATCACGTCGATGATCAGGCCCCGGCCCCAGCCCAGAACCTGCGTGGCCAGCGCGAGTTCGGGCGTCAGGCCGGTCACGGGAGCGCTGCTAAGGTCGTACTCGTTGCGCATGCGCTGGAGCGGGCTCAGAGCCAGGCTGGAAGACAAGAGCAGCACCAGCCCGAGGCTCAACAGCAGCAGCCTTTTGCCCTTGGTATGCATTCCGTCCCGTTGCCTCTCCTTCAGACGATAACGCGAGCCAGTTCCCTGCGGGAGTAGAAGTACATCCCCATCAACAGGGCGAAGCCGCCTTTGACGTAGAACATGATGGCGCCGGCCCCGAATACGGTGCGCCAGGGCACCAGCTTTCCATCCGTAAGGTCGCCCAAGGGATTGAAGGCGCCGAAGTGCGGCATCACGGCCAGAAAAACCCTCATCGAATTGCGCACGATCATGTGAACGATGTCAACCATCAGGGGGAATTCACCGAACTTGGCCGGCTCTGTGAACTGGACCAGCCAGGGCCCTATCAGTCCGACGAAGAAGAAGAACATCACCGTCAGGCTGGCTACGGGAAAGGAAAACACGGAGCCCGCCATCAGCCCCAGCGCCGCCAGCAGAGCGACGTGGCAGAATACGACTACCAGGGTCCGATAGTAGTTGGGGAAGAACGTTTTCTCCTGCTGCAATACTTCCAACATCAGGTCGCCGTCGAATACGACGGAAGCACGGGGACTACGACTCTCGTACATCAAATAGAGCGCACCGTTATCGCTGATGTAGGGGGCCGGCACCGAGAACTGCTGCACGAAATCGCTGGACCACCCCCCCGTTGGTGGCAGGGCAACCCCGACGGGAACCATGCGGGGCCGATCATCGCCCTCCGCGCCGTCTGCACCGGGCGGCTTCTGCTGGTAGATGATCCACCTTCCGATCAATCTTCGCTCCAGGCCACTGGCATAGCCCCTGAAGCGCACCTGCACCGCGCCTTGCTGGCCAGGCTCAAGGCCGGGCACGATCCACCCGAGCGAGCCGCCGGGCTCGACGTTTAGCCTTCTGGCCAGGACCTGCTTGCGTATCTGCTCCGTCGCCCTGAGCCTGTCGGTCGGCTTGGAAGGCCACTTGTCCTGGGCCTTCACCTCGCTCACCACCTCCTCGGTCTCCTCGTCGACCTTGGGAGGCTCGATGGCCCTGGCAGTGCGGCGGGCCGTCAGCACCTCCGTGAAGACAGCGTCGTAGTCTGCCATGGCCTTTTCGAACTCTCTCGGCGTCATGCGGGCGAAGTCCGGCGGACGAACGGTGTGCCAAACCAGCACGTACGCAGCGCCCGTCATGACGAAAAGCGCGGCCGCGCACATGATCACGGCTCCCAGCCACTTGCCGAGCAGGAACTGCCAGCGCCGCAACGGCTTCGTGTCCGTGACCTGCACCTGCTTGTGCTCGACTTCCGAACATATGCTTGCCGCCGACACGAAGATGGCCACAAGGGACAGCAGCAGCAGAGCCAGGGCCAGCGAGTACAGGAGCATGATCTGGACTTGGCTCTTAAGGCTTCCTTCCGTTTTGAGCAGGAACGGCAGCGAAAGGGTCAGCACCCCGAAGAAGGCCAGCAGGATCAAGACGACCTTCCGATGCAACGCTTCGACGATCATCTTCCGGGCGACGGCCCAGATGAAGCCCCAGTTGCGCCATAGCACGAAGACCAGGGCAACCGTGCCCACGGCGCAGGTGAGCACGGCCAGCGCCGGCCATGGATCGTGCCGGATGAGCATGAGAAAGCCCTTCGGGTCATTCACCACCCTCCGGACCAGCGCCAGTGCCTCCTGCACCAGGAACGCGGCCAGTGGAACTAGGCCCAGCAGGAAGAAGGCCAGCAGGACCTCGGGCCGCCGATGGATGAACCATCGCCACAGCTTAAGAAGCTTCGTCCTCATCGGCTTTTTCGTCCGTCTTGGCCTCGGTTACCAGTTCGTCAATGACGTCCTTCCTGACGGAAGCCTGCGGCGGGACGGCCGCCGCCGCCTCTCTGGGGGGTGCTTTCTCCCGTTCGTCCTCAGCGCTCTTGCCGACAAGCTCCTCAATGACGGCGTCGTCCTGTCCCACGGGCACCGCGGCTGCCGGCTTGGGGGCCCGTCTATCGGTCGCTGTCTCGCCAGCCTTGCTCGCCTGCACAAGCTCTTCGAGCAGGACTTCGCCCTCGGGCTCCGCGATCCTCTTGAGGAAGTCTGCAGCGGCCGTGCCACGTTCGGCGCCCGCCGTGGTCAACCTGTCCCGCCTGGCGTCCTCGACCACGTCAAGGAAGTAGTCCTCAAGCCGCCTTGTTGGCGTCGTGACCTGGACTTCATTCTTCGAGCCGGTCGTCTGCTCGATAAGGTCCACCAGGCGGCGCACGGTGTCTTCCTGGAGGTGGGGTGCGCGGATCTGCGTGAAGTCCCGGGCGGCCAGCAGTTCGCCCACGGCCCCCAGCGCCCTGCCCTTGCCGCCGTAGAGGATGCAGATGCGATCACATATCTCCTCCACGTCGGCCAGAAGGTGGCTGCACAGAAAGATCGTCTTGCCCCTTTCGCGGAGCGTCAGGATGAGGTCCTTCATCTCCCGCGCGCCGACCGGGTCGAGGCCGGTGGTGGGCTCATCCAGGATCAGCAGGTCGGGGTCGTTGATGAGGGCCTGGGCCAGACCGATCCGTCTGGCCATCCCTTTGGAGTACTGGCCGATGGGCCGTCGGCGCGCCCTGCGCAGGCCGACCATGTCTATGAGGGCATCCACGCGCGCGCGCCTCTCAGCGCCCGAAAGCCGGAAGAGGCGGCCGAAGAAGTCCAGCGTCTCCTGCGCGTTCAGGTACGAGTAAAGGTGCGACTCCTCGGGCATGTAGCCGATCCGCTTCTTGACCTCGATGTTGCGCGGGCTCCTGCCGAAGATGCGCACGGCGCCGCTGGTCGGGAAAAGAAGGCCAAGCGCTATCCGCACCGTGGTTGTCTTGCCCGACCCGTTCGGGCCCAGCAGGCCGAACACTTCCCCGCGCCTGACGTCGAAGCTCAGGCCGTCCACGGCCTTGACGCTCTCCCGGCCCCAGAAGTCACGGAAGGTCTTGGTCAACTGGATGACTTCCAGAACGTTGCCATCGGTTGCGGACATGGCTTAGGATCCCTTCAGGTGGCGACGGGCGCCGGCTTGCTTCGGTCCGCCACGGTGCCGGAATAGGGCGACAGGTTCTCCCCGAAGCGCACGAGCCTGGCGCTGTTGAAGATGACGATGAAAGAACTGACGTTATGCAACAGGGCAGCGAGGATGGCGCTCAGGTAACCCATGCTGCCCAGCAGCAAGCCGCCGACCACGAAGATCGCCCCGAACATAAGGTTCTGCAGGATCACTCTGCGAAGCCGACGGGAGAGCTGGATCAGGAACGGCAGCCGCCCCAGATCGTCGCTCATCAGGGCTATGGACGCGCTGTCGATCGCCACGTCGCTGCCCGCTGCGCCCATGGCGATGCCCAGGTCGCCCGCCATCAGGGCGGGCGCGTCGTTGACGCCGTCGCCGACGACCGCCACCCTGTACCCTTCCTCCCGCAGCATCTCCACCAGGCGCAGCTTCTGCTCCGGCAGGCACTCGCCCTGCACGTCCGTGCAGCCAAGCTCGCCGGCCACTTTCCTGGCCACGCTCCAGCGGTCGCCGGTGAGCATGGAGAGGCGCCTGACGCCCAGCAGGTTCAGGTCCTCGGTGGCCTGTTTGGCCTCGGGACGGGCCCTGTCCTCCAGCCCGATCCACCCGATGCACTTGCCGCCTCGAGCCACGTAGAGGAGGCTCATGGCTTCGGCGTCCTCGCGGCGCCTGTCTGCGTGAGCGGCCGAAACATCGATGCCGCCGTCTTCCAGGAAGGTCTCCCTGCCCACGATGACACTCTCGCCGCCGACCGTCCCTGCCACGCCTCTGCCGGGCGTCTCCTGGAAGGCGGTCACTTCCTGGAGGGGGACCCTCGCCCGCTCCGCCACTTTGGCGACGGCCAGGGCCACGGGATGGCGCGAATGCTGTTCCACGCTGGCGGCCACCAGCAGCAACTCGGCGCCCTCCACGCCTCCCAGGGGCATCATCCGCGTGACCGTCAGCTCGCCTGTGGTCAGCGTGCCCGTCTTGTCAAACACCACGGCCGTGATGTCACCCGCCGCTTCCAGATGCGCGGCCTGCTTGATGAGTATTCCCAGCCGCGCGGCCGCCGACAGCCCCGCCACCATCGCCGTGGGCGTGGCCAGCACGAAAGCGCAAGGACAGCAGACGACCAGCACCGTGATGACCCGCTCCCATTCGTTCGTGAACACCCAGACGATGGCGGCGATCATCAGCACCACCGGGGTGTACCACTCCGCGTAGCGGTCGATCATCTGCATGATGGGGGTCTTAGTGCTCTCGGCGTCCAGGATCAGCCTCTTGACCTTGCCGAGGGTGGTGTCCTCGCCCACGCGTGTCACCTCGATCTCGACGGCGCCGGTCAGGTTCGTCGTCCCCGCGAAGACTTCGTCTCCCTGCAGCTTGTCGGCCGGCACGGACTCGCCCGTGATGGTCTTCTCGTCGATGGTCGTATCGCCGATGGCGATGCGCCCGTCGGCCGGCACACGGTCGCCCGGACGCACGCGGACCCTGTCCCCCGGCTTCAGCTCGCTCACGGGCACCGTTTCGCCCGAGAGAAGCAGGGCCGTGAGCGGGGTGAGCGTCATGAGCCTCTCGACGGCCTCCCGCGCGCCGGCCGCCGTCTGCTGCTCGATCAGGCTGGCCATCAGCATGAAGAAGGCGATGATGCCGGCCACCTTGTAGCCGCCGGCTCCCGTCGTCTCCGGCAGGGCAAACGCTCCCAGCACGGCCAGGGCCACCAGGACGGACATGTGCATGCGGCCCCGCTTCATTTCCCCGAAGGCGCCTATCACGATCGGCGTGGCCAGGATGATCGCGCCGATCAGGGCACTGATCGATCCGATGACGGGGTCGTCCGGGAACAGGATGTACTCCGCAACGTAGGCGTTCAGTATGAGCACGCCGCCGATGAACGTGACAATCAGGCGGGTCTGGATCGCGCCCACGTGCTCGTGGTCGGCGTGGCTCAAGGCCGCCTCTCCGTGGCTGCCCTGCCCGTGGTGGGGTGCGTGTCGGCCGGCTGCTTCGTGGACTGAGGGGGTGGCGGTCACTGGCTGCCCTCCTCGCCTTCTGTGGTCTTAGTGATGGCTCTGCGTCCGAGCATGAGCCGCAGTTCCGTGTCGCTGCCCTCCTCGGGCGTATGCAGGACGAACGCGCCCGGCGCCCTGGTCATGACCTCCTCGATCGTGCGCTGATAGAAGCGGTCCCGGAGGATGTTGGCGATGGGCTGCGAGAGCCTGTAGATGGGCAGCAGTCTTTCGACGGCCTGGGCGTCGGCCTCGGCCGAACGGACCAGGCGCACGGCGTCGCCCATCGCGGCGGCCTCGACCTCGGCGGCCGCCGATTTCGCCCGGTCAATGATCCTGGTGGCTTCGGTATTGCCCTCCTGCACCAGCAGGTCCCTTTCGCTCCTGGCGTTCTGAGCCCTGTAAAACGCCGCGCTCACGGTCTTCGGCTCGGTAGGGTTCTTCACCTTCTCAGTTTCGATGGGCTCGACGCGGACGAGGTTGACGCCCAGGGGCACGCCGGAGTTGCGCTCGAACTCATCGAGGCGTCTGCGAACGTCGCTCTCGATGCGGCTGAACAGATTCGTGCGGTTGATGACGTCCATGACCTCCATGCTGCCGACGACTTTGGTGGTGGCCGCTCGCAGCATGCGATCGAGTATGGGCTCCGGGGCCTTGCCCTCGGGGCCCTCGACTCCGAACGCATAGGAGACGGCCCCTCGGGGATCGCTCCGCGCCTGGTAGCGGGCCAGCAGTCTCATGTGGACGATGTTCTTGTCGCCCGTCAGCAGGAAACCATCGGTGCGCACGTCCAGGGTTTGCTTCTGCTGGCCGGGCATCTCGTCGGGGGGCCAATCGGCCCAGAAGGCGCCGCCCAGGTCCAGCTCCTGTTCGCTGGTTGGGACGGGCACGACCTCCTCGAAAAACGGCCACCGGAAGTAAAGGCCGGTGGCGGGTCGGAGGACCCATTCTCCCTTCGCCTGCACGACGCAGCCGAAGCGCAGCTTGAACTTCACCTCCTGCGCATGCACGTAGAAGACGCCTTTGACGATGTAGACGAGGACCAGAAACACCATGGCAATCTTCAGGAAGGTGAAGCTGACCCTCAGCGCATCGGAGAGGGCCTCGCTGCCGGCGTCCCCGGTTTTGGGACTCGCTGGCTCCGGCTGCGAGGGCTCCGCTTCCTCGGGGCTCTGGTTTATGTCCTGTTCGTTTTCGGACATCCTCACTCCTCCCCCGACTCAACTGGCGAAGCTGCGTTCTGCAGTCCTCCCAGAGCGGGCAACTCAGGCGCCCCCTTCTTCACGGCGGAGCCCTCGATCGGTCCTTTCTCCAGAATCCCGAAGGGCTCCGTCTTCGTGCTGAGCAGGATGCTGAGGGGCTGACCCTTCTCAAGCGCCGCCCGGGCGATCTCCGCGAACGCGTCGAGCCTGCGCAGGAAGATGGCCAGGTCCTCGTCCTTGGCGAAGGTCTCGTAGTATCGAGCGGCCTCGGCCTCGGCCGTGGACCTGATCTCCTTCGCCTTGGCCTCGGCCTCAGCCAGTATCTTCTCCCTCTCGGCCCGCGCCTCGGCTATTCTGGTCTGCTTGATCCTGGTGCCTTCGGAGCGCAGCGTTTCGGCCTGCGTGTGGCGTTCCTTCTCCATGCGGCCGAAGACGGCCCCGGTGGCGTCGTCCGGCAGCGCCAGCCACGTTATGCCCAGCGAACAGACCTCGATGCCGTAGGCATCCTGTGAACTGGCCAATCGATCCCTCACTCCGGCCAGCAGCTTCTGCTCTATCTCGTCGAACTTGAGCTGCGCCGGATCGGTGTTGACCACGTCGTCCAGGGTGTACGTGCCGAACAGCCCTCCCGTCTGGTCACTGATGATCTGCTTCAGGTTCTGCTCGGCCGTCTCCTCGTCCCCGGACAGGCTCTCTTCGAAGGCCACGGGGTCGGTTATGCGCCAGGAGGCGTAAACCCGGGGGATGAGCTGGTTCCCGTCGGGCAACTGGGTCTGCGCCAGGGGGCTGTCCACCACGCGGATGCGCTGGTCGTAATGCTGCACCCTGTCAAAAGGCCAGGGCAGCTTCCAGAAGAAGCCCGCCTTGTCATAGACCTTGACGCCTTCCTCCACGGGGGGCCGCGCCGATTGCTGATCGCCTCCCACGCCCAACGTCGGCCTGACGACGCACACCACCTTGCCGAAGCGGCGGTGCACGGCGACGTTATCCACCCGAACGGTGTAGACGACCATGTACATCAGCAAGATCAGGGCGACCAGGCCGACGGCTACCACGCTCAGCCATTTCTCTCGCATTTCAGGCTTCCTCCGCTATTCTTCGAACTCGAGCAACTGGGGACGCAGTTTCTCCTGGAGATCGATGATCTGCACCTCGCTGGGAGCGATCGGGACCAGGTAAAGGAAGTGCCCGGGAAACGCCTTCTCGATGACCTCGAAGTAGTTCCGATACATGTAGACAAGCGGGGCGATCCGGTAGGCGCTCAGCCTGGTCAGGAACTCCTGCGCGCCGGCCCGGGCGTTCTCGGTCTGCTGGACGGCGTAGCCTTCCGCCGCGTTGACCTCCTTGGCCCGGCGGGCGCGGGCGTCCTCGACCATCTGGACGGCTTCCAGCTCGCCCTCATGCTTCAGGGACTCCCTGTTCTCCAAAGCCGTCATCACGTCCGAGTAGGCACGGGCGGTTTCCGGCGGGGGATGCACCACAGGCGTGCCAACGAAGACTATCTCCAGCCCCAGGTTCTCCGCCTCGACCGCCTCGTCGAGCATCTTCTTCAGCCGGTCGGCAGCCTGCCGTCGCTCCTCGGCCACCCACTTGAGGAAGTCCTGGCTGGCGGCCACCCGACAGATGGCGCGGTAGCCCAGCTTCTCCACGTGCTCCCGAATGTCGGACTGCCGGTAGTAGTAGCTGAACGCCGAGTTCTCGTCGATGTCTCCGTTCGGCTTCCTCTTGACGCGGTAGTGCACGTGCGTCTGAAGCCGGGCCAGGTTGACCTCCGGGCCCTGATCGCTTGCGGCCTCCGACGCCTCCTGATCGTCCGTCGCCTGCTCGGCGCCCTCCGCCTGCGGCTGGGCGCCGCTCCTTTCTTCAAGCGCCGAGACGCTGGGCACCAGGAAGTTGGCTTCGAATCCCTCTTTCGGATCGATGTGTGTCTCATGCCACAGAATCACGTCCGGGTCCTTCATCGTCGGCAGCAGCGGGGCGTATCTCTGCGGCTCGTGGATCTTGCCCAGCTCCAGGCTGTGGATTCGGTAAGCCGGCACGTGACGGGTCAGGGAGAAAGGCCACGGCCCCTTCAGGTAGAAGCCGGGCTTGAAGACCGTCGCGTGGAGCCCCCGGGCGGCGTCCTCCTCGGTGACGTATGGCCTGCCGAAGCGCTCAATGAAGGCGATCTCGTCCCCCTCCACCACCACAATGGTGGTCAGCAGCCACAGGCTGACCAACTGGATCAGCAGCAGGGGCAGAATGGCCCGCGCCATGAAGCGATAGAACCAGGTCTCGGAGACCTTGAACCCGAACTGGTAGTCCAGCGTGGTGGCCACGGTCCGCAGCACGCCCTCCGGCTCGGCGAAGAGGCCGAGCAGGCGGCTGTCGTAAGGCGGCCTGGTCTCCTGCCCGACAGCGCGCGGCCTGTAGATGTCCAGCAGCAGGTTCAGCAGTATCTCGACACCCACCAGGGCCATGATCAGGGGGATGATGTAGGCTACGGCTGTCTCCCCCCACGTCACGCCGAAGTAGTACATGGCCATGGCGATGGCGATGAGCACTGCCGCGATCACGTTGCCGAGGACGTAGCCGCCGGCGGCCCTAAGCAAGCGGAACTGCCGGTTCTGCGCCATGCCGGCGGCGTACTTCCCTATCAGGAAGCCCGCGAAGGCAATGAAGACCATGCCCACCGCCACGGCCGCCGGCTCCTTGACCACCACCTCCTCGACGGCCTCGGCCCAGGAGACCACGCGGTAGGCGAAGAAGAGCAGCACGGCGCTCAGGAGGACGCTGAAGAACGGGACAAGGTATCGCTCGAAGATCAGCAGCCCGCTGCTGGCCCGCATGGTGTCCAGTTCGGTTTCTTCGAACAGCTCGTCGCTCAGGCGCGTGTCCTTGAGGCGCTCTCGTTCCTCCCGCTCCTCGCGGGCCAGTCGCCGCTGACGCCCGTGGATAAGCACCAGGAACCAGACGAGCAGGCCCGGCAGCACGTACCAGAACTCGGCAGACACGGCCAGACTGCCGCTCCTCGCCCCCAGGGCCAGGCACGTCAGAAGGAACGCCCCCTGGAGCACCAGGCCGAAGAGGGCCGTCAACTCGAGTTTCTTGGGACTTGCCATCTGCAGAATCTCTCCCAGAGGGTCCTGAGACCTTCGGCTATGTCACTTCCCGACGCTCGAACAGGAATGCCGCAAACATGACCATGGCCGCGCAGAAGCTCGCCGCGTACAGTGCGGACAGGCCGACGTAACGCATCGGTATGTAGGGCACATCCGTCATAAGCTGGTCGCCGACCCAAAACACGTGGAGGCTGGGCACGATGCGAAGCGCAATCCAGGCCAGCACGGACTCGTCTGCGAACCGGCCGAACAGAAACTGCGTAATCATCCCGACGAAGAACAACACGAAGCAGAACGCCGCGTTGACCACGACGTTTAGCCGCGTCGAAAGCGCCAGCGCCACCGAGCTGAGCACCCATACGGCCATGAAGACCAGCAGGCCCGCACGCACCACCTGCCAGCATTGGCGCTCGGCGAACACGGCCGGGATGAGCTCGAACTGCCAGCCGTGGTTGACCACCAGCAGCACCCCGAACGCCAGCGTGTAGAGGGGGAAGGCCACCACTATCGCCGTGGAACAGAAGTTCCAGTGGTAGAAGTAGTTGCAGTACATCCCGATCCCGATCGCCAACAGCAGCGGACCCAGCTCCGCCAGCAGCGTCGGGTAATCCATTCGCCACGAAGCGGTGCTGGGCACCCCCATCCTGAGCGTCATGAGCAAGGTCAGGATCAGCAGGTAGCTGCTCAGGGCAACGGCCAGGGTTATGGCGGCGAACTTCCCGATCACGAACAGGACGCGGCCCACAGGTTTGCTGATGATGGCGCCCACGGTCTGGCTCTCGATCTCACGGTTGATGATCTGCGTGGCGCCGAACACGGACATGATCACGCCCAGCAGCAGAATGGTGGCCAGCCCCATGTCCACCATCAGGCTGTCGTCCGACATTATGCCGAACATGGTGATGGCCGGCGAGAAGGCGATGAGCGCCATCCCGACCAGCAGCAGAATGCCGTAGATGGGCTGGCGAATGACCTCGATGAACGAGTTCTTGGTGATAGCCCAGAAGCTGGACAGCAAGGTTGGCTCTCTCTCGCCGGGAGGCCGAAAGGGCGCAGCTAATCGAAGCTGGTAGAGGATCTCCTCGTTCGCTTAGTGCGGGACCTGGCCGCAAAGGTTCAATGGGACTCAAGGAGCGAGGCACGCGCACACCTCTGCCCGCCTCGCAGGCGCAACGCCCGACACGGCGCCTGCATCTATCTCTCCAGCACGCGAAGGAAGCCCTCAGGCGCCGCCTGGGAGCCCAGGCTATCGCGGCCGGACGCCGGCCGGTTGCGGCCGTGAAAACCGGCAAGGCCGCGATGGCAGCGCTTAAGGGCGCCAAGGAGCGCAGCGACCCCGGGCCAGTGCGCCGGAGGCGACATGCAGCCCGACTGCCGTTCGCTTCGGGCACGGCTTAACCGAAACGAGTAATCCACGAGCAGCGGCCTTCGCGTGCTCGGCAACTGGGTCTGTCCGGTCCTACGGCAGAATGGACGATTGTGCTGCTCGTGCTTGGAGCAACACCGCAAAGCGGCCTGCCGTTTGCCTCTGCCTTGGAATACGGCCTCATGGGCCATGGTCGGTTACGAGGTCTTAAGGAGGGTATGCAACAGTCTGGAGGTCAAAGTCAGTGCTTTTGCAGGGCTTTTCAAGAGAAAGGCTGTCGGGCTCCGGCGCAACGTCGCCCGAAGCGCTGGCGCGCCCTACGGCCCTT
>CAZSET010000085.1:0-14926 GCA_964605915.1 uncultured candidatus Brocadiaceae bacterium
CCATGCGCGTCGACGATGAACTTGACGATGCTCAAGCCGAGGCCGCATCCCTCGCCCTGGCGTGACAGGCTCTGGTCGACCTGATGGAAGGGCTCGAAGATCCTGCGGACCGCTCGGCGCGAAAGCCCCACGCCATTGTCCTGAACCCGGAACCGGACGGTTCCGTCGCCGCCCGCCACGCTCAAGACGATACGCCTGTCATTCTCGGAGTACTTGAAGGCATTGTCCAGCAGATTAAGCAGCACGGTGACCATGGCGTCCCGGTCGGCCATCACGGGCGGCAGATCATCCGGCGCGCGGACCTCCAACCGGCACCCCTGGGCCTCAAACCGATCGCGAACCACGTCCGCAGCGGCCGTGAGGAGCTTCTGCGGAGCCACCTCGGTCAGCTCGAAGGCGCGCTTATTGCGCTCCATGCGCGAGAAGCTCAGGAAGTTGTCGATCAACCGGCTGAGCCGCTCGTTCTCCTTCGAGATGAGCTGCAGGTACTCCCGAACCTGGCTCTGGTCCTGGTAGCGGCCGTCCAGCAGCGTGTCGACCAGGACGCGCATGCCGGACAGGGGCGTCTTGAGCTCGTGGGAGACCGTGGCGATGAAGTCGTTGCGCAGGCGCGTCAGCCGGACCTGCCTCAGCAGGCGCCGGCCCAGGAGGACCACGGCCGCTGCGGTGAAGAAGATCACCAGGAAGCCGGTCCAGAGATAAGCGGCCACCTGCTGGTCCGCCGCTGCCGAGAAGTCCGGGTCGTCCAGGTGAAGGGCCACCGTCCAGCCGGTCAGGTTGCCTCCCAACGGCTGCTCCAGGAACGGCGTGGGCTGAGGGCGTTCCTGCCAGGGAGCCAGCACGCTGGTGCGGACCCCGTGGGTCGCCATCCGTCCGGCCACCGCCTGGCCGATCTGGTCGGCCAGCGTCGTGCCCGTGATCAGGCCGACGATCCGGTCGTCGGGGGACTGAAGCTGCCACACGTTCTCCAGGGACGTGGGGCTCAGGCGGCCGGGTTCCGCGGGCCGGACGGGGCCGGCCAGGAACTCGGCGGCCAGTTCCTCCGCATCCGCCGTCAACAGCGCGGGCCCGTCCGGCGCGAGCTCCTTCAGGCGCTGCATAAGGAAGCGCCGCTGGACGCTGGGCATGACGGGCTCGGAATAGTCGTTCAGGCCTTGCGCCAGTGCTGCCAGCGTTGCCTGGTATTGGGGGTGCTCGGGTCCGCCCATAAGCTGAAGCGCCATAAGGAACGCATTCGGGCCGATGACGCGGCCCCCGGGCTCCGTGGCGTTTGCGCAGGCGGGGTCCGTCGCGAGCTCGGTCAGCGTTGCGATCGCCGCGTCTCGGTTGCCTGCCAGGTTCTCGCAGCGAGCCTGAGAGAGGAGGGCGAGGCCCCGCACGTGCGGGTCCGCAGCCCCGCTGGCGATCCCGGCGTAGAGTTGCGCGGCCCTGGCGGGGTCTCGGCGGCGCGCCTCGGTCTGTCTGGCTTCGAGCCAGTCGCTGGTTCGCGGCTGCCCCATCGGGACGGCCGGCTCTTCGACGGGCGGATACAGCCTGCCTCCTTCGGCGTCGCGGATCACCACGCTGTCCCAAGGGCCCGCGGCGACAAGCCGGGCGAAGGTCTCGCCGGGCGGCTCCGCTGCGTCCGACTCACTCAGGCGCCGGGCGAGGGTGAGCCAGTGTTCGTCGAGCCCGCCGATCGCTTCCTCGAGGGGAGGACGGTAGGCCTCCATCAGCTTCTGCCGGACGGCCATGCGCTCGTTCCGCACCGCTGCGTTCATGAACCACAGCACGCAGGCCGTCGGAATCAGCACCGCCGCCATCAGGAGCAGCAGGACGGGCCAGAGGCCGTGGCCTTCGCCCGTCCCGCTTGGCACGCTGCGCTTCGCTCGCCTCATTCTCCGGTCCGCCCGATCTGTGCTAGTTCGATCACGCCCCACGTGTTCGGCCTGAGGTAGCTGTCCTCGATTCCGGTCTCGCGGAGCTGCAAGGTCGGCGTAATGCTGCCGTCCCGGAGCAGCAGGTTGAGGCCCAACCTGGTGCCTGACTCCATACGGGCCGGCGCGAGCGCTGCGGCGGGAATGAAGTACTCAAGGACGTAGCCCTGGGGCGTTCGTGACCATGCACACGAGATTCCGGTCTCGTCGTCCTTGCCCGTTCCGTCGGCGGACCGCTCGGTGGCCGGCCAGTAGACGGAGATCCGCGCGCCTCCCGGACCGGCCTCGGGGTCCGGCCAGAACGTGAGCGTCATGCTGTTCGACGTCGGCTCAGGGCTCCTGGCGCAGTCCGTCTCGACGAAGAGCTGAAGTCCGTCGCCGGTCCAGGGCTCGTCGTGGTTGGGGCGGATGTCTCGGTCGGCAGCGCGCAGAGCGCCGTAGATCCCTTCTTCGCGCCAGCAGAGGAGGAACGGTCCTGCCACGTTCGGTCCGAGCTGGGGGAGGGGCAGCGGAGCGATTCCGGCCCACTCGTCCAGATTCCCGTCAATGGCGATTGGAGCGTCGCTGTGGAGCACGTGCACAGGCGCGGGCTCCGGGATGGGTCTTTCGAGCGGAGCCGGCCGGCTTCCCGCCATCCTGGCCGCAGCCATCCCCGTCGAATACAGCCTCATGAACAGCGGGGCGACCGTCATAGGATCAGGGAAGCCGTCGACGCCGATCCGGAAGCTCATCTGGCGCTCCGTTTCGGCCGTGCGGAGATGCACGGCCGCGCCTTCGTAGGCGTCTGCAAGTTCCGTCAGGACGGCCGCCATCTCCTGGAACCCGCTGGCTTGTGCGAGGACGGGGGCCCACGCTCGCATTGCCCCGCCCACGTTCAAGAGGACCAGCTTGCTGGTGTCGCGCGGCAACCGGTCCAGATGCTCCCGAAGCGGACCGGCGGCCAGCGCGGAACCTTCGCCCTTTGCCGCGGCGAGGGCGGCCTGCACGACCCTCGGACTGAGGCCGAGCGCGCTGAAGGCGCCCTCGTGGCCGACGTAGCAGTCGATCGTTTGCTCGCCAACCCTGATGCCGCGCCGGAACACGCCCGCCGCGGGGTTCGGTCCGTCCGTTGTCTGCAGAAACCTCTGGAGCGAGTCCCAGGTTCGCGCGGGGTTCCTGCTGGCAATCACCAGGCCCGCGCACTCAGAGACGACATTGCTGGGGAAGCCCGGCCCGAAGTCAACCGGGGCTTCCGGGGGAAGGACGAACAGCGCGATCTGTTCCATGGTGTCGTAGAGTTCCTGTGCGGCGGCGAGGTCGCCGAATCGAGCCAGCAGGCCCGTAACTGTCGCCGCCTGCGCCGGGGCCACCGGATCGAGAGCCACGCATGTGACCATGAATGCGCCGGCGGGGATGGCCGCGAAGTTCGCGACCTTCAAGCTCGGCGTTCGGACCAGGTCATAGAGCTCGCTCCTGTGCTCCGGCTGCAGATAGGCGGCAGCCTCCACGAAAGGCGCCCTCTCGTCGACAGCGATCCGGGCCACCACCTCGCCCACGTGGTCGAGGTCGAGCATCGCCCTGATCATCTCGAACCGGGCCGCCTCCGGGCCCTGCCCGGTCGATGCCAGCAGCGGCATCAGGCGCGAGCCGTCGATCCAGACGGCCAGGGCGTCGCGCTGACGGTCCGCCCGCGGCAGCCGCGCAAACCCGGGGCTGGCCGACGCGAGCGACGGCTCCTGGCTGACGCCCCTGTATTGCCTGACGCACCAGGCCAGTCGATCTGCGGGCAGGGCGAAGATGATGGCGTTGTCGTCGTAGGCGACGGCGCCGCCGGCCGAGTCGCCCAGCACGATGGTCTGCATTCCCTCGACGGGTTCCCCAGGCGAGCCGGTGGTGGCGAGCGTTGAGACGACCAGTTCACGAACCATGGCGCCTTCGCCCGGATAGAGCACTGCCACAAGGCTGTTGGTGCCCGTCAGATCGAGGTCATAGACGCCCACGGCGAGTCGGCGCACCTTTCCGAATTCGTCGATCAGGGCGGGGTTCAGCAGCGGGGCAAGGAACTCCGCTCCGCCGCCCACTCTTTGTTCGAGCGCTCCTCCGGCGCCGGACGTCGCCATGAGGGTGCTGCGCACCATGTTGAAGGCCGCCGCTGCGTGCAGGCCGGAGCTACCCAGCTCGGCGTACAGGAGCGTCTCTGGCGGCATGAGGCCCGCCGGGTCCGGCGTGGTCAGGGCGTCCAGCAGGCCCTGGGCCTCGGCGACCACCTCCGCCTGATCCGGGTACCGCTCAGCCAGTGTCCTCAGCTCCTTGACGGCGTCCGCGGAACGGCCGGCCTTCAGCAGGCAGGAGGCCAGGCGGTAGTGCGCCTGTGCAAGGACTGGCCGCGTAGCCTCGCCGTCTTCCAGGACCCTACGGTACGTCTTGATCGCGGCGTCCAGGTCGCCCTCCATCTCCTCGGAGAAGACAGCCTGCTCGAACAGCACGGGCGCCGACTCGGCGGCCGCAACGGACGCGATTCCCATCGAGGCCAGCAGCACGCCGATCACGCAATGCCTGGCAAACATCGCTCCACCTCCTTCCGACATGTTAGCTGAAATCCATCCGACGGCAAGAGCCGACCTGCCTCTCCGATTGCCGCGGTCATGTTACGCGCTTGCCCGTGCGTGTCCCCGTGCGGTCGGGGCCGGCTCGCGGCCGGTGCCAACCGCCAGGAGGGCGACCACGTCTCGGTGGCCCCGCTCGACGGCTATGTCGAGCGCGGTGTGCCCGAGCCGGCTGCGGGCGTGGGCGTCTGCTCCGCCAGCCATGAGGAGTCCGGCTGCCTCGGCCCGTCCCCAGCGTGCGGCCGCGTGCAGTGCGGATTCGCCCGCTGCATCCACCGCGTCAGGGTCCGCCCCGCTGTCCAGCAGCAGCCGAAGTATCTGCGTCCGTCCGGCGGCCGCCGCCCCGTGCAGGGCGGTCCAGCCGCCTTCGGTGCGGGCGTTTACGTCGGCCCCGCGAGACAGAAGCATCGCCGCCACGGCTGCCTTGCCCTGCTCGGCCGCAACGTGCAGAGGGCTCACACGGCCTTCGGAGAAGGCGTTGGCCCCATCCCACTGTTCGGGCACGAACTCGACCCATCCGCGGTCGCGGCCCATCGCCGCGGCCCGCAGGTCCGCATCGACTGCCTCGTGCGTCGCGTCCATCACAGGCCCTCCCTTCCGCTGACTGGTTGCTTCCTCTGTCTGAGGAGCTTGGATCCGGGAGCGCGTTCGCCGCTGCGGGCGGCTCACTTGCTCCAGCCTACACAGGGGGATGATAAGGGAGGTACGTTACGGGTTTGTCACGGCAGGTACACGTCTTCGTGCGTTTTCAGACGTACCGCGGAAGTGGGTACAAGCCGGGATAGGACGTGCCACGCCGGTCAAGACGCGGGGGGTCACTCGTGGCGGAGGGCCTCGATCGGGTCCATGTTGGCCGCGCGATAGGCAGGGTAAATCCCGAACAGAACGCCCACGGCGGCGCTGATGCCGAAGGCGAGCAGCAGCGACCAGAAGGTCACGATGGTCCGCATGCCGGCGAACCGTTCGACTAGCTGCGGGGCCAGAATGCCGAGGGCGATGCCCAGGCCGCCGCCGAACAGGGCAAGGAGCAACGTCTCCGTGAGGAACTGGAAGATGATGTGGCGCCTCTTGGCCCCCATGGCGCGGCGGATGCCGATCTCGCGCGTGCGCTCCATCACTGTCGCCAGCGTGATGTTCATGATGCCGATGCCGCCGACCAGCAGGCTGATGGCCGCTATCGAGCCCAGAACGATGCTGAATATGCGCTTGGTCCTGCGGGCCTGGACCAGCAGGTGCAGGGGCACGATAATCTGGTAGTCGTCCTCGTCATGGCTGTTCTGCAGAAGGGCGACGATGACGCTCTCGACGCGGCGCACGTTGTCCAGGGACTCGACCCTGACGGTCAATTCGTGCAGTTCGACCCGCTCAAAGGTCCTTGTGCCGGACGAGCCGAAGACGATGTTCTCGCCGAAGTAGAGGTTCATCGTTCCCAGCGGGACGTAGACCTCGGAGTTCGGATCGCCCACCATCTTCTTTCCGCCGAACTCGCCGCGGGCGAAAGAAGTGACGACGCCGACCACTCTGAACCGGTTTTCGCCGCAGAGGACGGTCGAGCCGATGGCGTCTCCGAGGGGGAACAGCACTTGGGCTGCCGTGTGGCCCAGCACGCAGACGCCGCCGCGCTTGGTCATGTCCGTGTGCGTGAGGAACCGGCCGCGCAGGACCTGCACGTTGTTGACTTCCCTGTAAGAAGGCACCGTCCCGACCAGGTCGGTGTCCATCCGATGGCTGGCGTGGACGACGGTCTGCCTGATTCTGCGGGCGGGCACGGTCATAACCACGCCCGGTATGGTTGTTCCTATGCGTTCGGCATCTTCACGGGTCAGGCCATACTCCCGCAGCCTGCTGGTCTCCTCGCTGGCCTGCTGGCTGTCCGGGGGGGGGACGCTTTGGATGATGATGTTCAGGCTCCCCAGCTTCTCTATCTGCTGAAGTGCCTCTTCGCTGGCCCCGGTGCCGATGGCCAGCATGGCGATCACGGAGCAGACGCCGAAGGTGATGCCCAGCATGGTGAGGCCGCTGCGCATCTTGTGAAGCCAAAGGCTCTTGACGCCGGCTTTGAGCGTTCGCTTGAGTTGAAACCCGATCATTTCTGCGTTCCCTGGGGATGACCCGCCAGCGCCCCGTCCGTGACCATGCCGTCGACGAGGTGCATGATTCTCTGCGTGGAGGCCGACACCTGCGGATCATGGGTCACGACGAGCATGGTGACTCCGTCGGCGTTCAGTTGGTGCAGCAGGTCGAGGATCTGCTTGCCCGTCTTCGTGTCGAGGTTGCCGGTCGGTTCGTCGGCCAGCACGATCAGGGGCGAGCTGGCCAGGGCGCGCGCAATGCCGACCCGTTGCCTTTCGCCGCCGCTCAGTTCCGTGGGCACGTGCGTGAGGCGATGGCCGAGCCCAACGCGTTCGGCCAGCATGACGGCCCTCTCGTAGCTTTCCCGCTCCGAGACGCCGCGGTAGTAGAGGGGAATCTCAATGTTTTCGACGACGTTGAGCTGAGTGATCAGGTTGTAGGACTGGAAGATGAAGCCGATTTCGCTGGCCCGCACCTCGCTCAATTCGTCATCGTTCATGGTGGAGACGTCCCGCCCGCCGAGCAGGTACTGGCCCCGGGACGGCGTGTCCAGGCAGCCTATCAGGTTCAGGAACGTGGACTTGCCCGAGCCTGAGGGGCCCATCAGGGCCACCATCTCCCCCTCTTCGAGGGCGAAGTTCACGCCTTTGAGCGCGTGGAGCAGCGTGTGCCCCATCACGTAGGTCTTCCAAACGTCCCTGAATTCAGCCAGCGCCATGGAGTTGCCTTCCCTTCACTTCTCGCTCTGCGTGGGAGCGGCCTGAGGGCTCGGGGCCTGTTGCCCGCCGCCGGCTCCGCGTCGGCCGCCGCCCCTGGGGCGGCCACCTCCCGGTGCGCCGCCTCCCGGTGCGCCGCCTCCCGGTGCGCCGCCTTGGCCGCCAGCTCCGCCGCGCCTGCGGGCCTGCATCTGCTCCCGCTGCGCGGCGGGCAGCTTCTCAATGATTGCCTGGAGCTTCTGGGCGCGCTCTTCCTCGCTGAGGCCTTCCAACTGCTGGCGGACCTTGTTCCAGTCGAGCGCGCCTTCCGTCATGTACTCGGAGTCGGCCGCCTGCTCGGCGCCGCCCTCCTGCGGGGCTTCTTCGGCCTCCGGCGCTTCCGGAGGTCCGGGGGGCTCAGCGGCCTCGATGGGCACGCCGGCCGCATCATCGATCTGCCTGATCAAATCCTCCGCAAGCGGCCTCGGTGGGGCCAGGTAGACCTCTTCGCCCGGGTTCAGCCCGCTTTCGATTTCCACGTATTTGTCCCCGAACTGCCCGGTTACGACGGGCCGGGGGACATCGGAACCCTTGACCCAGCAGAACGAGTGGGCCCGGTGAGTGACGACGGCCTGCGTGGGCACGTAGACAACCCCTTTGAGTTGGGCGACCACGATCTCCGCCGTAGCCGACATGCCGGGGATAAAGTGCTCAGGTGCTTCCTCCAGGGCCACCTCCGTCTCGTAGACTTTCGCGTCGGGATTGAGCCAGGCGTGAGCCGGATTCGCCATCGGGCTGATCCTGGCCACGCGTCCGAGGAAGGTCTCGCCCGGCACCGCCTCCATGGTGATGAGGGCCGGTTGACCGACCTTGATCTTGTCGATCTTGGCTTCCGGTACGTTCATCTTGACGGCCAGATCGGAGGGGTCGGGTATGCGGATCAGAACGGCGTTTTCGGGCACGGACGCACCTTCCTCGACCCGGTAGCGCTGCCGGTAGAGCTCCTGTCCGCTCGATCCGTAAATGACCAGCCCGGGGCACGGGGCGCGGATCACGCTCTTGTCGATCATCTCCTGTATCTTGGCCAGCCGCTCCTGTTCGAGTTTGAACTGGGCCTCAGTCGACTTCAGGTTGGCTTCGGCCTGTGCCAGGCGGCTCTGGGCCCGGGCCTCCACGCGCTCCAAGGAGCGCACGGCTTCCCTGTAGCCGGGCACCCCCCCCTGCCCGTTGGCGCCGCTGTAGAGCTGCTCGGCCTCCTTCGGCAGCGTGTAGAGCTTGAACAGGCGCAGCTCCTCTTTGGCCTCTTGCTCGCCGATGGCAATCCTCTCCCGCTCCAACTGGTCCCTGCTCAGATCATTCCGGCCCACGTAGCCCTTGTCATATAGCTTCTGGGTCCATTGGAGCCGATCGTCCTGGTTGGCGAGGGCCGCAGTGCTCAGCAGCACCTCGGATTGCAGCTCGCGGAGTGTCTGCCGGGCCGTTCCTCCGAGCCGGTCGTCTTCCGCCAGGGCGGCGAAGTCGATCTGCTCTGCGAGAACCTGTGCAGCGAGCGGCTTGCCCAGGTATCGCTCCAGTTCCATCCGTCCGAATCTCACGTTCAGCTCGGCCAGCGCGATGTCGCTTTCGTTCTGTTTCTGCTGGATCTCGTAGTTCTCCTGAGCCTGGGTGCAGGCGGCGTCGGCCTCGTAGAAGTCGATCTGTCGGTTGGCTTCGCGCTCCTCCAGACCCGACGAGTCCAGCCGGACCAGCACCATCTCGTCCTCGACGTCCTGCTCGGTGACGTAGGTCCCCTCGTCGACGAGTTCCAGGATGTCGTTCCAGCCCTCGACCTCGTTCCTTATCTCCAGGGGCTTCATGGCCCAGATGGACCCGCGCTGGCTGACCGTCATGATCAGGTCGCCGCGCTCGACGGCGGCGGTGGGTATGTCCTCCGTGTCGTCCTCCTGGCCTGGTCGTGCCAGCAAGCCGTAGGCCAGGCTGGCGACGATGGCCAGGCCGATCAGGACGGCGGCCGTCTTCATGAGGCTGCCGCGCCGCCGGCGCAGTCTGCGCGCCGTGTCGGCAGATATCTCCTCCACTCTTTGTGGCGGGTTACTTCCGCGTGGTTCCATGAAGACCGTTCCAATGTCTGTCTGACGGCCGGCCGCCCCTCAGTTCATGGGCGGCTGACCTTCAGGTAGCGTCTCGGGCGGTGGGGACGCGGGCTTCGCAGGCAGGCACTAGTCACGTCCCTGTCCGGCGTCCTGCGTCCGCTGCTGTCTGCGCGGCTGCCTCTCCTCGTCCGACGTGTTCTGCCGTCTGTTGAGCGTCTGTTCGAGCACCTTTCGTTCATCTTCCGGCAGTTTGGCCATGATGTCCTTGAGCTTCTGGTCACGTTCTTCGTCGCTAAGTCCTCTGAGCTCGGGGCCCAGCTTCGCCCAGTTGACCTGTCCGTCAACAACGTACCCGGAGGCGCTCGCCTCGGCGGGTTCCGGGGTGGCGACGGATCCTTCGGCTTGCGCCAGTCCGGTGTCGGCTGCGGCCTGCTGGTCCGCGGCCCGCCGTTCGGCCAGGATGCGCTCCAGCTCGGCCAGGCGTGCCGGCTGGGCCTCGCTCTCCTCCTCGGGCAGTTCCTGGGGCTGATCGACGTAGACGATCTCGCCTTCCGTCAGGCCTTCCGTGACCTCGACGAACTTCTCGGTGAAGTGGCCGGTCTCGATGGTCCGCAGCGCGGGTCCGGATGGGGTCTGGACCCAGCACACGCGTTGCCCCCTGTAGGTGGTGACTGCCTCGATGGGGGCGTAGAGGACGTTCCTGAGGCGGGCGACCACGATCTCAGCCGTAGCCGACATGCCGGGCGTCAGGTCCTGTGGCACGCTGTTCAGGGCGATGTCACACTCGTAGACTTTGATGTCCGGGTTGAGCCACGCGGCCGCCGCGCTGGCGACCGGGCTGACCCTCACGATCTTGCCGGCGAACGACTTGCCGGGCAGAGCCTCCACGGTGACGATGGCGTCCTGGCCCACCTTGACCTTCTCGATGTCGGTCTCGTGGATGTTCACTCGGGCGGCCAGGGTGGAAAGATCCGGGATGCTGAGGATCACTTGATTGCTGTATACCGTCTCGCCCTCAGCGATCCGGCGTCTGCGCCACCGGTCGGCGCTGCCCGGGTAGACGATGCTGCCCGGCTTGGGGGCGCGCATGACGCACTTCTCCAGGTTCGTCTTGACCTTGTCCAGTCGCTCGGTGTCAAGTTCGTAGCTTGCCTTTCTGGACTTCAGGTTGGCCTGTCTCTGCGCCAGTTCGCTGCGGGCCTTGGCCTGCACGCGGGCCAGCTCTCGCTCGGCTTCCGCGCAGTCGCTGTAGAGCTGCTCGGCCTCCTTCGGCAGCGTGTAGAGCTTGAACAGGCGCAGGTCCTCTTTGGCCTTCTGTTCGTTGATGCCAATCCTTTGCTGCTCTAGCTGGTCGCTGGTCAGCTCATTCTGGCCCACGTAGCCCTTGTCGAACAGCTTCTGCGTCCAGTCGAGTTGCTCCTGCTGGTTGGCGAGGGAGGCGGAGGCCAGCAACACGCCGGACTCCAGGTTCCTCAGCTCCTGCTTGGCCGTGCCCCCGAGCCCTTCGTCGTCGGCCAGATTGGAGAAATCGATCTTCTCCTCCAGCACCTGGGCGGCCAGATCCTTGCCCAGGTAGCGCTCCAGGTCCATGCGGGCGAACTTCAGATTCAGTCGGGCGAGCGTGACGTTGCTTTCGTTCTGCTTCTCCTGGATGGCCAGGTCCTCGACGGCTTCCTTGTAGGAGGCCTCCGAGTTGTAGAACCGGATCTCTTGCTGGCTTCCCCTCTCCTCCAGGTCGGAGGCGTCGAGCTGGACCAGGACCATTCCGTTGTCGACGTCTTCCTGCGTGATGTGGGTGCCTTCCTCAACCAGCTCGACGATGGTCAACCGGTTGCCCTCCACCTCGTTCTTGATGTCCAGCGATTCTCTGGCGAGCAGCGTGCCGCCTTCGGTGACGGAGACGGTCAGGTCACCGCGCTTGACGGGCGCCGTGCGCAGGGCCTCGGCCTCCCCTTCGGCGCTGGGGGCGGCCATCAGGCCCACGCCGACGGCAGCGAGAACCACGGCCAAGCCCACGACGATGATCACTGTCTTGGTCCGTCTTCGCCTTGGACCGCCTTCCGAGGCCTCCGGCGCCGGCTGCACGGCCAGCAACTCATGCCCGTGCTGCTCGGAGCTATCCTCATTGATACGCATCGAAGCGCTCCTCTAATCGTCCTTCTTCATCTGCGGCAAGAATGCCCATGTCGCGCGCGAGCTCCAGGCTCGCCACCTTGTAGTCCACGAGGGCCCTTGTCACGGCGTTTTGGGCGCGCACCAGGGACTCCTGCGCTTCCAGCACGCGGCGCAGGTCGGTGATCCGTCCGGCTTCGAACAGCATCTGCGTGTTCTCGACGCGCCCTGAAGCAAGGGTCAGGCTCCCCTTCTCGATCTCGTATGTATTCCTGGCGCGGGTGTACTGGCGCCAGGCGTCGCGCACCTCCAGCACGACGTCGTCACGCTTCTCCTGATAGCCGCGTCTGGCCTGCTCCAGGTCGATGAGCTGCCTGCGGAACTCATTGCGTTCCGACAGCTTGTCCAGAGGCAGATCGAGCTCGAACCCGACGGTCAGGTCCGTGTTGTGCGCCTGGAAGTCCAGGGGTTCGGTCGGCCTTTCAGTATCCGTCTCGACCGTGGCTGTCAGGTCCAGTCCGGGCAGCAGATCGTTGGCTGCCACCTCGACCTCGCGTTCGGCGTCCTCGATCTGATCGCGTTCCGTCATCAGGTCGAGCCGGTGGCCGAGGGCGATATCCGCCGACTCGTCCGATCCGAGCGTTACCTCCACGATCTCCTCGGGGCTCAGCCGGTCCAGCTCCCGCATGTCCAGCATGACCTCCATCTCGGTGGGCAGCCCGAGCGTGATTTTGAGCCGGTCCAACGCGTTCTGGTACCTCTGACGCGCCACCTCCACGCTGTTCTCCGCGGACAGCTCGTCCTGACGGACCTGGTCGACCTCGAACTTGCCAAAACGGCCGGCTTTGCCGAAGGCCTCCGCACGCTCCCTGACGAGGGTCAGGTTGTCCCGGTTCAGCAGTTCGTTCTCCAGAAGCTGCCGTTCGCGCAGGACGCCGTAGTAGGCCGAGACGACGTTCACGAAGAACGTTCGCCGGTAACGGACGAACTCCCGGATCTGATAGATGACGTTGCGTTCGGCCTGGATGAGCGGGTTTTTCACCGAGATGCCCGCTCCCTGCAGCAGGGGCTGCGTTATCGTGGCCGAAAGCACGGAGGAGGCCGCCTTCTCCGGATCACCCGACACGAACTGACTGAAGTTGGACGCCAGGCTCACGCTCAGCCGGGCGCCCGTGGCCAGCAGCCAGTTGAAGCCGAAGTTGGTGTCGCCGCTGATCGTGTTCTCTTCGCCGCTGTTGGTGCTCTCGTACTCGCCGCCCAGGATCCCGAAGAACTGGGGGTCGAACAGGTAGCGCTGGTACGTCAGGTCGAGCGCCTCCTCGTAGAGGGACTCCTTCTGCGTCTGGTAGTCGCGGCTGTTCAGGGCGGCGATCATCAGGGCGCTCTCGAGCGAAAGAACCACCGGCTCGGCTGCCGGATCCTGGCGGCGGACGGTCATTGCCGGCTGCTCCAGACCGTCCCCGGGCTCCGGCAGACCGGCCAGGCGGCGGACTATCTCCTGCGACTGCGGCGTGGGCTCAACTGCGGAGCTGCCCGGAACGAACTCCGGCACTTCGGGCCCCTTCTGCAGCAGGATGGAGTCGACTTGCCGATCGGCGGACTCCTTGTAGTACTGGCGAGTGCAACCGGTCGTCAGGCCCAACGTTACGCCGGCTGCCGCCAGCATCAGCAGGGCAGTACACAGAGGTCTGGACATGATTCGGTTTCTCACTTGATCTTGCTGGATTTGTCTGCCAGGATGCCGTTCTCCAACAACTCTACGATGGCCAGGGGCCAACCGTCCCCCTTGGGCATCTCCTCCCGGTTCCACAGGGCGGTGCGGATCATACCCAGCAACAGCCGGGCGACGGCATGCGGACTGAACCGGCTGACGTATTGGCCTTGTTCCATGCCCCTGCCGATGAAGCCCATCGTGACGGCCAGAAAACCTTCTTGCTTGCTGCGCCACTGCTTCCAGAATCTCTTCTTCCGGCCGGAGCCCCTGAAGCTCTCGCTCCACATCAGGCCGAACAGGGCGCGTCGGTCTGCGAAGAAATCGGCGATGCAGCGTGCCACTCCGCGCAAGCCCTCTGCAGGGTCCTGTTCCCGTTCCTGCACGTCCTGGACGGATCGGACCAGCTCGTCCAGGCCGGACAGGATTACCTGCCAAAAAAGGTCCTCTTTGTCCTTGAAGTAGCGGTAGACGGTGCCTTTGCCGACGCCGGCCTCCTTGCAGATGTCGTCCAGCGTCACCTCGTGGTAGCGTCCTGCCGCAAAGAGCCTCTCCGCTGTCTGGAGTATGCACGCGGCTTTGTCGCCCATGGCCCGCTCCCGCAAGTAGAACTGACCAGTCAGTTCCACTATGCCACACTTCGGCCGAAGTGTCAAGGAAACGGAGGGGATTTGCGCGCCGGCTGCCCACGGCGCGGCTTCTGCCGGGGGGCCTCCTCTGGTCAGATCGGCCGGCGAGGGCGCGCCTACGGGCCTTAGGGGGGGCGGCCCGAACCGTTCGGACGGGTCACGGCTCTGGCTCTCAGCCCGTCAGGAGGTCAACATGCGGCTTCCAGGTCGAGGATGCGGCCGTAGGCGTCCCACAGGGAGCGGGAGTAGTCCATGATGCGGCCGGGCTGGTCGCTCTCCGGTATTTCGGCCAGGCAGTAGCCCTCGTAGCCGCGCTCGCGCAGCAGGCGCAACAGTTCCAGCGACGGATAGTCCGCGGCGCACAGATCCCGCATGTGGACGAGTGCTATCCGATCGGCCAACAGCTCGAAGCTGCCCCGGATCGAGCCGTCGACGACTTCGCCCGCATTGCAGTTCCAACAGACGAGCGCATTGGGGTGGTTCGCGTGGTCCAGGATCCTCTTGATGCGGGCCGGATCGCTGGTCAGGGGTCCGTGCACCTCGAGCCGCACCTGAACGCCGAGGGCGGCGGCATGTTCGGCGCACTCGCCCAGCGCCTGGCCGATCTGGCGGAGCGTGGTCTCCTCGGGCACGCCCTCGTCGAGCTTCAGGCCGTTGGGGCGCACCTTGATGCCGGGCGCGCCCACGTCGGCGGCCAGTTGCGCGTACCGCTTCGTGCCCTCGATGTGGCGGCGCAGTTCATCGGGATCGGTCATGTGGTACTCGAATGCGCTGCCCAGCCCGGCCAGCTCGACCGGGCCTTCCTCGAACTTGCGGCGCACCTCCCTGCGCTGGGCATCCGTCAGGTCGACCTCGACGCCGTGGGCGTGCGTGGTGCGCAGTTCGACCCCTGCGAAGCCGTGCCCCTCGCACATCCCGATGATCTTGTCCAGGTCCCAGTCCTTTGCCAGGTTGTACGTGACCAATCCGAGCTTCATGATGTGTTGACCTCGTGTCGGAGATGGGGGGCCATCCTACGTGGATGTATCCCTGGCGGCCTCTCCTTTGACGCGGCTGCCGGGCTCCAGGTCGGTCGGAGGGCGCAGTATGACGACGTCGCCGGGCTCCAGGCC
>CAZSET010000086.1:0-14919 GCA_964605915.1 uncultured candidatus Brocadiaceae bacterium
CGGGCCGGCATGGGACACCTGTGCTCCGCCAAGGAGCACTTCGGCCTGAACAAGCAGGGGACCAACGCCGAGTAATACGTCGTCCGGATCGACCGGGCCCGCATCGTGCCGCGCGAAGTCGAATGGCCCGTGGCCGCGCTGGCCGAGCCCGTCAGCGTATGCCTGGAAGCGCTGGCCCAGGCGCGTGTCCAAGCAGGGGACAGGCTTCTGGTGATCGGTGACGGGCCTTTTGGCGTGTTGATCGCGCGACTGGCGGGCCGGCTGAACCTGGCGAAGGTGGTCATCGCCGGGCGGCACGACTTCCGCCTGGGCTTCGCCCGGGGGGCGGTGCCGGTCAACACCAGGAAGCTGGGCGATAAGGCACCGTCTGCACTCAAGGCGGAGGCCGGCCGGCCACCGGGCTACGACGCCGTCATAGCGGCTGCCGGCACGGCGGAGGCGGTGACGGAGGGCCTGGACCTGCTGCGGCCGAAAGGGCGGCTCGTGCTCTTCGCGGCCATGCCGGGGCTGACGCCGCTCGACCTGTTTGACTTCCACGTGCGGGAACTCGAGATGGTCGGCGCCTGCAACGACCAGGACCGATTCGACGAAGCAGTGGGGCTGCTGGGCGACGACTCACTGAAGCTCGGCGAGTTGATTACGCACCGGCTGCCCCTGCGGGAGCACCGCGAGGCGTTCCGGCTGGCGGAGGAAGGGCGCGAGGAGGCGATGAAAGTGGCCATGATGCCCGAAGAGGATGGGGCGGGGCGATGAAGATCACCGACGTCGAAGCCATGGTGCTGGACACGGGAAAGGACTACAGCGATCCGTCCGAGGCCGCTGAGGCCCATGGTGTGCGGTTCATCAGCCTGATGCGCATCGGAACGGACGAAGGGATTGCGGGCTGGTCGGACGTCGAGACGCAGCCGCACGTGGGCCGGGCCATCGTGCAGGCGCCCTCGGGGGGCCAGGTCGGCTTCGAGCCGCTGCGGGCTGCCCTGATCGGCGAGAACCCCCTGGAGACCGAGCGGCTCTGGCAGAAGATGTACCGGTACGTGGGCTACTACGGCCGCCGGGGCGCGGGCATGCAGATGATCTCCGGGGCGGACATCGCCTTGTGGGACATCGCTGGCAAGGCACTCGGGCAGCCGATCTGGGCGTTGCTTGGGGCCAGGTACCGCGAGAGCGTGCCCGCCTATGCCTCGACCATCTTCCGGCCGACGCCGTCGGACATGAAGCGCGCCGTGGCCGGGTACCTGGAACGGGGCTTCCGGGCCGTCAAGTTCGGCTGGGGCGTCTTCGGCCGCGATCTCGCCCTGGACGTGGCCCTGGTCCGTGCGGCACGGGAGGAAGCCGGACCTGACGTTGCGCTGATGGTCGACGCCGGCTGGTATGACGTAGACCACGCGCGGGTGTGCAGGGCGCGGCCGCTGAAGGACTGGATCCGCCTGGCCCTGGAGCTCGAGGAGTTGGACGTGTTCTGGCTTGAGGATTTCATGCATCCGGAGAACGTGGCGGGCTACGCCGCGGTGGCGGCCGCGACCAGGACGTTGCGGATTGCGGCCGGCGAACAGGCCGCCGGGTTCCGGGAGTTCGAGCGGCTCGCGGACGAGGGCAAGGTGGACGTCCTCCAGCCGGACCTGAGCCGCTGCGGCGGGCTAACCGTCGGCCGCCAGATCGCGGAGATGGCCCAGCGCCGGCAAATCGACTGCGTGCCGCACGCGTGGCTCACCGACCTGCTGAAGGCCGCATCGCTGCACCTGAATGCGTACCAGATGAATTCGCTGTACCTGGAGTGCAACGTCTCCTCGGCGTCGCTTCTGAGTCGCCTTTGCAGGGGGCCCATCCAGATGAAGGACGGAATGATCCCCGTCCCCGAGGGCCCCGGCCTCGGCGTCGAGGTGGACGAGGAGTTGGTTGAAGAGTACCGTGTACTCTGATGGGCGGCTGGAGGGCAACGTGAGGGACCTCATCATCCTGGGCGCGGGCGTGCACGGGGCCGAGATGGCCGAGATCGCCGAACGCGCCTCCAGCGCCGGCGCGCCGTGGAGGCTTCTGGGCTTCGTTGTTCCCGAGAGCCACGCCGACCTTGTAGGCGAGACAATCAACGGCCACCCCGTGCTCGGCACGCGCCAGGTGCTCGAACGGTATCCCGATTGCTGCGTTGTGCCGGACAATGAGTACGACGAGCCGATCGATCTGCCGCGGGAGCGAATGGTGAGCCTGATCGATCCCTCGGCCTTCGTCTCGCGGACCGCCAGGATCGGGGCCGGCTGCGTGATCTACCCCCACTGCTTCGTTGGGTTGGGCGCTTCCCTGGGCGACCTCGTGTTCATGCTGGCTGGCGTGACGGTCAACCACGACGACGTCCTTTCAGACCGCGTGGTCGTCTGCAGCGGCGTGGCCCTGGCCGGCGGCGTGCACGTGGATGAGGGATGCTACCTGGGACAGGGGTGCACGGTCAGACAAAACCTGCGCATTGGCGGCAACAGCCTGATCGGCATGGGCGCCGTCGTCACCAAAGACGTTGAGCCCGGAACCGTGATGGCGGGAAACCCGGCCAGGACACTCCGGGAAAGGGAAGGGGGAGAATGAGCACGTCCATGTTTGCCAACGACGCCGAGCGATTCGACTTCATCCGGCGGCACCTTTACGTGGCGGCCGTCTGCGATATCCTGGATGCGATGGGCCACCGGCAGCAGGCGATGCACCAGCGGCTGCGCCCTCTGCTGCCGGACCGCCGGAACTGCGGCTTCGTCGGGCGGGCCCGCACCTTCCGCTGGATGGGGATGGACTACATCGTCGAAGACGATCCCTACGGGCTGGAGATCGAGGCCATGGACGCGCTCGGGCCGGGCGACGTGGCCGTCCACTCGACGGACTACGGCGGGACGAACGCCCCCTGGGGAGAGCTGATGAGCACCGTGGCCCAGCGCAACGGGGCCGTGGGCTGCGTCTGCGACAGCCAGGTCCGCGACTGCAACCGCATCATCGACATGGGGTTCCCAGTCTACTGCGCCGGCATTCGGCCCGTTGATTCGCAGGGACGCGGCCGAGTCATGGCCTACGACGTGCCCATCATGTGCGGCGCGGTGCTCGTGCGGCCCGGTGACCTGGTCTTCGCCGACTTCGACGGCATCGTGGTCGTCCCGAAGGAGGTCGAGGACGAGGTGCTGGAGCGCGCCCGCCAGAAGGCCGGGAAAGAGTCCGCATCGCGCGCAGAACTCCAGGCGGGCAAGACGCTGCGCGAGGTCTACGACAGGTACGGCGTTCTCTGACGGAACGCACCTGTCACCCCACTGCGACGAAGCAAGGAGTGGGACAACATGTTGGAGATGACTACGGCCGGTCTATCGCTGTCCGTCGCGGAGGACGGTTCCTCGGTGTGCATCGCCGACCGTCGGCGGGGCTGCTCGTGGCGGATCGATCTGGCACGCGCCGGCTATTGCCTTCGTGGCCACGGGCGGGAACTCCGGCCGCTGCCGGCGGGCAACGTGCGACGGACGGACGGCGGAATCGAGGTGCGCTACCCCGTCGCCGGCGGGCAGTTCGTCCACCGCTACGTGCCGGCCGACGACCACGTCGCGGTGAGCCTTGAATGCGATGCGGCCGATGTCGACGCCGTGTCGCTGCCCGGTCCCGTGATCCCCGACCAGGGACCGCGACAGGTGGCCGCGCCCCTCTACCAGGGCGTGCTCCTGAGTGGAGCCGGAGAGGAGTGGGAGGCGACCTTCGGCCACGGGGGTCACCTGAACTTCTCCATGGCTATGGGAGCCGTGCTGGGTGAGCGCGGCGGGATGATGGTCTGCCACGAGAGTCCGTCGAACTGGACGGTCAGGTTGGGGTGCGCAGCGGATGGGCCGGCGTTCCAGTTCGTGCATGAGCGATGTCCCATCGACGGGTGGGCCGGAGCGACGGTGCGGCTGTATCCGACGGACGCCGACGTGACGGCCGCCTGCAAGCGCTACCGTGCGCGCGTGATGGAACGCGGCGAGTTCGTATCGTGGCAAGAGAAGATCGCTCGAAAGCCGATACTGAAGGACCTCTTCGGCGCGATGATGGCATTCGTGGGTTACAACTCCTGTCCCGATGTGGATTACGTGGCAGGAGCGCGGGAACTGCGCCGGCTGGGCTTCGAGTCGGTCTTCTATTACCCCGTGCGCATGTTCCACTACTCGCTCGACTTCCTGATGGGCGGAGATGCCCCGATATGGCTTTCGGACGATGAGATCGCGGCCATCAAGAGCATCGAGGGCGCTCACGTAGCCCCTTGGGCATGGGTCGTCGAAGGGCTGGACGACGGGTCCGAGGCCATGCGCGCCATCTTCAAGAAAGGGCCGGACGGGCAGCCTGTTCCGAACTGGCGGATCGACGAGCAGCGTTGGTACCTCGTCTGCACGCCGTACCAGGTGGAGCACGTGAAGCAGCGGCTCGCGGGCGACATGGCCGAGATGGACTGGCTACACTTCGACGTCAATGCCGTCTGGGCGGGGCGGCGCTGCTTCGACGCCGCTCACGCGCTCCACGACAGTCGCCCCATGGGTTGTCTGGGGGACATGGAGTGGACGCGCCGGCTCTTCAGCCCGGAGACCGTGGGCAACCGCGTCATCTCCAGCGAGGGCTTCAACGATTACTATGCCGGCCATTACGACGTCGGCTCGACCAAGATGATGCCGCCCCAGACGTGGGACCCCGGCTGCGTGCCGATCCCGATGACGATGTTGGTCTTTCACGATTCGTGCATCCACGATTGGTGGGAGCTCCACAACTACAACGCCCATCCCGGCTTTGGGCTTACCGAACTCCAGCATGGCATCGGCACCACCGGCTGCGGCGCGCCGGAGCTGAAGGCCAGCCTGGACGCGCTCTATGGTTGCCCGCCGAGCGTGTTCCCCTTCGGCAAACAGTACGGATGGGTCGACATCTCAACGCGCGAGAGTTACTCGTATACCGTCGGCCTCAGGGACGAGACCGTGCAGGCCGCCCTTCGGGCCGCGCTGCCGGTGGCGCGTCTGCACAAGGACACGGGCATGCAGGAGATGGTCTCGTTCGAGTTCCTGTCCGAAGATCGCGCTGTTCAGGCAACTGCTTTCTCGGACGGCACGCGCATCGTCGCCAACCTCTCCGAGCACGAGGCCGAAGGGCCGGACGTGGGCAAGCTGCCGCCGCATTCGTGGCGCAGGCTCTGACCGCGCCCGGGCCGCCACTTTGGAGGACGCATCAGATGGGATGGAGGAGTCTGCCGAACCAGGTGACGGACGTGACCGTCGACGCGGCGCCGACCGGTGAGCGGCTCGAAACGTGGCGGCACGCCCTGGGCCACGGCGGTGTCAACTGGCTGCCGCTGCCGGCGCGGGTCGTCGATGGGGTGCGCAGGCTCGGGCCGCGACTGATCCGAATCTTCATCCAGGAGTTCTTCCAGGTCTATCGTGGGTCCGGCCGGTTCGACTGGAGCCGTCTCGATCCCTACATGGATGCGCTGGCCGCGACGGGCGCGAAGGTCGTCGCCGCGATCACCATCAAGCCCCGGGCGCTCTACCCCGATATCGACCAGGCCCGATGGCGCCCCAACAACGTGGGGGAATGGCAGCACGTCATCGCCGAGCTCGCGCGCCGCTATTCCGTCCAGCGGCCCATCGTCACGCATTGGGAGATCGGCAACGAGCCCGACATCGGCGAGAACGGAGGCTGCCCCTATCTGATCACCGACCCCGAGGAGTACGGCGAATACTACGCCATGACGGTGCGTCCCATCCTGGAGGTGTTCCCTGAGGCACGAGTGGGCGGGCCGGCCCTCGCGAGTGTCCACCACGAGCTCCTGCCGGGTCTGGTTGATTACTGCGGGCGCACGGGCACGCAACTCGACTTCGTCTCCTGGCACCGCTACAGCGACTCGCCGGGGGACCACGCCGAGTGTGTGCGCCTGGCCCGCCGCGTCCTGGATGGTTTCCCCGGCCGGCGGCCTGAGCTCATGGTGACCGAGTGGAGCTGCAGCCTTGGCGGCAAGGTCTCGGTTGAGGAGCGGGCCTGCGATCCCCGCCGGGCGGCCATCACCGCTGCCGCCATTATGGACATGATGGATGCCGGCCTGGACTGGTCCTTCTATTACCACATCTGGGACCAGACGTGCTTCCATGACGACTTCGCCCCGTTCTTCTCCCAGAAGGGCGTGGCGCTCATGACGCGGCACTGGAACGAGATGCCCCACCGGCTTGGCCTGTTCGGCGTTGACGGGCAGGTCCGGCCGCAGTACTTCGTCTACCGGATGCTCTCGCAGCTGGGGGAGGAGAAACTGGCGGTGGATTCGCCGCCGGCCTTGCGCGTACTGGCTGGCCTAGATAACGGCCGGGTCGGAGTGGTGATCGTGAACCACGGCGCCGAGGAGGCCGCAGACCGCGTCGCCAACCTGCGATTCTGCAACCTGAGTCCAGGGGTCAGATCGCTGGCCATCGAACGCATCGACGGCGATCGCCGGTGGCGCGCGGACAGGCTGGAGCTCGAGCGCGTGGAGCGTCGCGACGTGTCCGTCGCCGGAGAGTTCTCGTGCCAGGTTCTTGTCCCGGCGGACAGCGTCGCCGCCGTCTGGCTCGCGCCGACTCCCGACCCCCGGCGCCAGCCGCAGGCGAGCGCACCTGTTCCTGGCTCGCCTGCGTAACGGCCCCGCCAGATCCCGGTCCTCCCGCATCCGCGGGACGGGGCGGTGGCTTTGCCTTCGGCTGCCGCAAGACAGGGCGTGCAAGGCACGGAGACCGTCTGTCCCCGCGCCATCGGGCTTGATCGTTCAATGCCCGCCGGGGCTCAGTGCGAGACCTACGGCCTGCCCTCGTCGCCTTCACGTTGCCGCTGCTTGGCGCTTTCCGCTTGCTGACGATCTGGCGCGAGCAGTCGAGATCTCAACATCGACACCAGCTGTTGCCACGCCGCCTCGGGCAAGTCCCGCTGCTTTGCGTTATCGTAGTGATCGCCGAATTCCGAGTCCTCGAAGACCATGCCGCTGAAATGTGGCGGCTTGCTGTACCTCGGCCTGAAGTGCAGATGGACGTGCGGAACAGGGGGATCGACTCTGTAGCCGGCGTTCATCAGGCACGTCCAGTTGAATGGCGACGCCCGGAAGCAGTCGCGGAACAGGCTTTCCAGTTGACTCACCACGGATCTGAGGTTCTGGCATTCATCTGGATTGAGTTCGCTGAGTGATTCGCAGTGCCTCTTGAGAATCACAGTGCATCGCCCCAGATACGCCTGGTTCCGGTGCACCAGCACGCACCAATGGGACGTCTCCAACAGAAGGCCGTTCCGCTTTGGAAGGGCCTCCTCGCACAAAGCACAGCCCTTTGCCACTGCCTCCTCCGGTTGTCCCCGCGTCACAGGCGCCCGCTGTCGGAGCGCCTTCGTTTTGCTCATTCGCGCGGGCCGTCTGACCGCCCGCTCATCTCCCTGCTCTGCGTCGGCCCGATGGGAATATCGCTGGATGGACCGTCAACCGCTGCCTTCTTCCGGCGCTGCGTCGAATCGGTATCCGACGCCCCGGACGGTCTTGACGTAGGTCGGCTGCTTCGGGTCGGGTTCGATCTTGCCCCGGAGGGTGTTGACGCACTGGTCGACGCTCCGCGGCGTGACGAAGACGCTGCGGCCCCAGACGGCGTTCAGTATCTGGTTGCGGGTCAGCGCCTGCCCCTCCCGCTCGACCAGCAGTTCGAGCAGGCTGAACTCCTTCGGCGTCAGGCGGACCTCCTCGCCGTCCCGCTCGAGCTTGCGAGCCCGGAGGTCGAGGGCGAACGGACCGAACTCATAGACCTCCGGCTGCTCGCGCCGCCGGCGCCGCAGCAGGGCCTTCACGCGCGCCAGCAGCTCCATGACGCCGAACGGCTTGGTGACGTAGTCGTCCGCGCCCAGCTCCAGGCCGAGCACGATGTCCGACTCCTGCCCCTTCGCCGTGAGCATGATGATCGGCACGTCGAGCCCCTCGCGGCGGACCAGCCGGCAGACCTCGTAGCCGTTGATCTTCGGCAGCATGATGTCGAGTACGATCAGGTCCGGCCGTCCCTCCAGCGCCGCGTTCAGCCCCTCCTCCCCGTCCGAAGCGGTCACGACCGCGTAGCCCTCGAACTCGAAGTTGCCCTTCAGCCCTTCGAGCATCGCGGGGTCGTCTTCGATGATCAGGACCGTCTCGTCCGGCATGTCTGCTCCCTATGGCTCTCCGCCCTCGCTCGTCGCCGCCGGCAGCTGCACGGTGAACGTGCTGCCCTCTCCCGGCGTGCTCTTGATTTCCACGCTGCCGGCGTGGGCGTCCACGATGAACTTCACGATGCTCAGGCCGAGTCCGCATCCCTCGGCCGGGCGCGACAGGCGGCTGTCCGCCTGGTAGAAGCGGTCGAAGGCCCGCCTCACCTCGCGCCGCGACATGCCGACGCCGTTGTCCGCGACCTCGAAGCAGACCTGTCCGTCCGCCGCGCGGGCGCGCAGGGCGATGCGCTTGTCCTCGCCGGTGTACTTGAAGGCGTTGTCGAGCAGGTTCAGGAGCACGGTCACGAGGGCATCGCGGTCGCCGCGGATGGTTGGCAGGTCGGGCTCGATGTTCGCTTCGAAGTCGCACCCCGCCGCCCGGAAACGCTCGGACACGACGTCGGCCGCCTCTTGCGCGACCTCCTGAGGCCGCAGCTCGTCCATCTCGAAGGCCCGCCTGTCCCGCTCCATGCGCGAGAAGCTCAGGAAGTTGTCGATCAGCCGGCTCAGTCGCTCGTTCTCCCTGACGAGCAGGTCCAGGTAGCGGCGCGCCTGCGCCTCGTCGGCATAGCGGCCCTCGCGGAGCGTCTCGGCGAACATGCGGATCGAGGCGAGCGGCGTCTTCAGCTCGTGCGTGACCGTCGCGATGAAGTCGTTCTTCAGCCGCGTTAGCCTGGCCTGACGAAGCAGCAGGCGCCCGCCAATCAGCGCGAAGAGCACGATGGCCCCCACGCTCAGCAGGCTGGCCCAGAGGTAGCCGGCCACCTCCTTCTGCGCGGCGGCGGAGAACGGGTCCTCGCCCTCAAGCATCAGCGCGAGCTGCCAGTCGGGCAACATCGCACCGAGGGGCGCCGCCAGGAACGCGTCCTCGTCGCCGGCGGCCCCGTCGGGGAGGCGCAGGTCGACTATCGTCCCTGGCATGGCCGCCTTCTCCCGCGCCAGGGACCGCATCTCCTCCAGGAAGTTCTGCTGTCGGAAGAGGCCGACCACGCTGCCGTCCTCCGACGCGAGTCGCCAGATGCCGGGGAGTGCCGACGGCGTCAGCTCGGCAGCGGGCGGCGCGACCGGTCCGCCCGAAAGGTACTCGGCCGCCAGCTCCTCGGCGGCCAGCGTGGGGAACTCCGCCTCGTCTACCGCCATCTGCCGGAGCCGCCGCATGAGGAACCGCCGCTGCGCCGGGGGCATCAGGGGAGGGGAGTAGTCGTTGAGGCGGGCGGCGAGGGTGTCGCGGACCTCGGCGTAGCGTGGCTCTTCCGGGTCTTCGATCAGTTCGAGCGCGCGCAGGCCGGCCAGGGGCGCGACCAGGCGGCCGGCCCCATCGCGGGCGTCCGCGTTCTCGGGATCGGCGAACAGCCCGACGAGCAGTTCCACTGCGCCCTCCGTCTCGCCCGCTTCCACCAGCCGGCGCGCGTCGGCCCAGGCGCCGGGCGGCTCGGGCTCGGCCCAGTCCCCCGGGCGCGCGTACGCCGGATGGGCCACCTCTCCGGCCTTGTCGTAGAGGACGGCGCTCTCGCAGACGCCGGAGGTGACCAGTTCCGCGAACCGCTCGGGCGGTTCGGCTTCCGGAGCCGTTGTCGCCAGGGCGTCGGCCCTCTCCTGCCAGTAGGACGCGACGTGGGACGCCGCCTCGTGCAGCGGCGGCTCGTAGGCCTGGACGAGCTTCTGCCGCACGGCCAGGCGTGCGTTGCGGACGGCCTGGTTGGTGGAATACAGCACGCAGGCGGTCGGCACGGCCACGGCCAGCGCCAGAAGCAGCAGCAGGCGCCAGGCCCCGCTCGAGGGCCCGGCGCCGCCGCCGCGCGTTTTTCTTGCGGTTCTCACCATGCTGGATCAGGGACTATCGGCCTCCGTCGCGATCGTCTCACCCGTGCGGGGGTTTCGCAGCACCCCGTCGGTGCCGACCTTGACCGACTGAACGGCCTGGTCTTCGTGCAGAACCGTCACCTGGCCGTCGACCGGCGGCCAGTGGTAGAGCACGACTGCGCCGGGATTCCTGCCGTCGGGGACGACGTAGCGCCACCCGAGGTCGGGCCAGCGCCCGAAGGGCGACTCCTCTTTCTGCAGATAGCGGCCCTTCTCCAATCCCCCGGGATCTGGCGGGTAGGCTCCGTCATGATCGGCCTTGTACATCAGCATGGCCACGCCGACCGCGTGCATCGCCTCGAGGATGGCCTGCTTCTCTTGCTCACGTTCGACCTTCCTGCGGACGTGCGCCTCCCGGAGAGGTCCCCCAGGGCCCGGCGCCGCTGCCTCCAGCCGGGCGATCTCCTGCGTGAGTATCTCCACCTTCTGGCGGGCGGCTACCGTCCCGGCCTGAGCCCGACTCAACTCCAGTCGCGCGCGCTCGACCGCAGCTGGGTCACCCCGGCCAGCTTTCGCCAGCGGCTCCGTTCTTTCGATCTCCCTCTGCCAGTACCTGACCGTGGCCTCGCTCGCAGTCAGCTCGGCTTTCGCGTCGGCCAGACGCATCTGCAGGTCGCTCAACCGGTCCGGATCAGACGGTGCTGGCGCTGCCTGCGGCCTCGCCTGCAGCCGCTCGATCTCCCGCGTCAGTATCTCCACCTTCTGGCGGGCAGCTTCCAGTTCCACCTCGGCGCGACTAAAACTCGCCTGGATGCGCTCGGGCGCTCCCTCGGCCGCCTGGCCGGCCTGCTCCAGCTTCTGAATCTCCTCCAGCATACTCCGGGCAGCGGCCCACTGGGCCTCCTCTTTGCTCAACTCGGTCCTTGCGTCTACCAGGCGCAAACGCAGGTCGGTCAAGCGGCCTCCCTCCCCGACGTCGCTCGGCATTGGTCCAGGCCTCTCGATGTAGCGATAGCGCACGTGCACCCTTGGGCCTGCGGTGGTGAGCTCCGCAGCGAAGAGCTCCAGGACGCAGACGGCCCCGCCCTCGGTGCGCACCAGGTACTTCAGGGGCAGGCGTCCCTCGACCAGGGCAACGCCGGGGCGGTTGTCGACCGAGTCAAGCTGCCTGCGAACGTCCCCGTAATCCGAACCGGGCGGCATCGGCATCGCCGCCAGGTCGATCCCTGTCACGCTCTCCAGTACGCCGTCCTCAAGCAGACCCAGCTCGCGCGGGGTCCCTATGTTGATGGCCGACCGATCGACGCGCCAGGCCATCCGCGTCCGGCGGCAGATGGCGTCCAGCACCTCCGCACGGCTCGCCTCGGCAGACAGCGAGACGGTCGCCGTGCTTTGCCGCGCATCCGGGAGAACCAGCACGTCCACGGGAGTGGTCTGTTGCAGGAAGTCGACGACACGGCCTAGCGGCGTATCCCGGAACTGGACCGGCGCCCGCTCATTCAGCGCTTCCGTGACGTGATCGGCCGGCTGGACGTCAATCCCCCGGACCAGCGCAAACGCTGACACTTCCTCGGGAGTCCCGAGCCATATCAGGTCGCCGTCGGCCTTCCAGGCAAGGTCCGCAGAGCGGACGACATGGTCAAGGACCTCGGCAAACGGGGCCTCGATCGTTACCGTGACAACGGGCGGATCCAGCGCCGGTACCCCCGGAAGCAGCACGATCTGCGCCTCCGTCACCTGGTTGAAGAACTCGGCCACATCCTGGATGGGTGTGTCGACGAATTGTGCGGGGACTCTCTCGTTCAGCGTTTGCCTGACCGAGTCTGCCGGCGGCCGGCCCGCTGCGGGGGCCCCCTGCCGAAGCAGCCGGTCGCGCGTCCGCATCTGCGCGGCCAGCAAGTCGGCCGGTGGGCACCACGCGAGGTCGGCTTCCGCCTGGGTCAACCACTCGTGTTGGCGGGCGCTGCCGGCCACGTCGGCCGGCACGTCCACCAGCGAGGCCGTTTCGAGATCGAGTGCCGTCCCCGTTCCCAAAGCCAACTCCATCTCCGTCCCGACGGCCAGGTAGGGCTTGCTCAGCACAGGCGCGGGCGCTGCCTGCGGCCCAGCCTGCAGCCGCGCGATCTCCGCCGTCAGTATCTCTGCCTTCTGGCGGGCGACTTCCAGTTCCACCTGGGCACGGGTGAAATCCGCCCGGGCGCGCGCAAGATCCGCTCCATCGGCCCGGCCGAGGTCCACGCTTTTTTCGATCCGCCGTACGGCTTTCTCCGCCGCCTCGATCTCCGCCTGTTTCGTGGTCAGCTCGGCGCGGGCGTCGGCCAGCCGGATGCGCAGGTCGGTCAGGCGGGCCGCAACATCAGGACTTGGGCCCGTGCCGACTGGCTCCCGAGCCCCGATCCGGCGGTACTCCAGCTCGCAGCCGCCTCCGGCGTCTGCCAGCAGCGTAATGCGGTAACGAACGCCTCCGACAGTCGTGATCGCAAGGGTGCGGCCCAGCTCTTCTGCCACCTCCCACGCCAAGAAGGTTCCGCCTGCCACGGGTTTTGGCCCGTAGTCGGCGACCGTCCCGACCGGGACAACCAACCAGCGATCGTCATATACGACAAAATGGCCGCCCTGCTCGAGAAACCTCCTCATCAGTTCCTCTTTGTCCATGTCGTCGGGCAGCGTGAGGAGCCGGCCGGTGCTCAGGTCCAGGTACATCAGGGAGGCATCCACCTCGGGCAAGTAGAGCCTGTGTGTTTGGGTCTTCTCCGGCTGGCTTACGAGCGTATACTCCAGCTCGGACCCGCGGTCGTCGACGCCCGTGAAGATGACTTCATAGGTCGCACCTTCGGAAGTCGTGACCTCCAACCCGGCGGGAAAGCGCAGCCGTGAAACATCGAAGTAGGAAAACGGCAGGTCAGGGAATTGGGGGAGCGGCCGGTCTGCAACGGCATCACGGAGAAGAAAGACCACCGGGCGCTTCTCGTAGTAGCCGAAACCCACATCCCCCCGGGCAAGCTCTTTCATTGCGGCCACGTATTCCTGCACAGCGGCGGGCCATTCCTCGGGCCCGCCTGGAGTAGGGAACATGGGCATGGGCACGAGCTGGCCCGCCGCCAGGTCGAGAGCCACGTGGTGCGTGTCCATGGGCGGAAGTATGATCCGGTTCGCTCCCTCGCCGGGCGCGGGTGCGAGCCGCCGGAACTCGATGTGGCAGCCCCCGCGACCGGAGGCGACAATGCTGAGTTCAAACCGGCCGCCTTCGCGCGTGGTCACAATGTTGGTCGGCACGTCGGAGAGGATGTGCACCGCGTAGCCGCCCTCCAGCTCGACTTGCTCTTTCTGCGCGGTTGTGCCTTCGACAAGAACGGCGACGCGGTCGTACACGATGTCAATGCCCCGGCCGGCCAGAACGGCCATGAGCTCCCTTGGGCCGCCTTCCTCCATCACCGGGAAGGGAACCAGCTGGCCCGTGTCCAGGTCCAGGCCTCGCGCGTCCTGATCCATGTCGGGCAGGACGACGCGCCGGGCCTCGGCGGGCGGTAGCGCCGGTGGCTGGAGCTTCGCAAGCTCTCGCTGCGCGGCCTCGGCCAGCTTCGCCTGGTCGGGGTAGCGTTCGGCGATGAGCGCGAACTGCTCGCGCGCCTGCTCCTTGTTCCCCCTGGCCAGGTAGCACTTGCCGAGCCGGTAATGGGCTTCCGCCACGCAGGGGCGATTCGCCTCCGCGTCCGCGATGATCTTCCGGTAGGTGTCGATGGCCCGGTCGAGGTCGCCGACGACTTCCTCGGCGTAGACCCCCGCCTCGAGCAGCACCAACGCCTGCTCCGCCCGCGCGCCGGCACAAGTAATCACCACCGCCAGAACGCCCGTCACAAGAACGCTTGCCCTTCGCATCGCCCGCCCTCCGCAAACATGGTAACAAATCCGGCCCGTGCATCAAGGCGGAGTATACGGAGCGAGTGTCAGCACTTTGTCACGGAACGGAACGTTCTGTGTCATGCTTCTCAGGGCGGGTGCCGGGCGATGGCGTGCGCGTCAAGGCCCGCAGTCATGCGGGCAGCGATTGACTCGACGCGATTGGCAGCTACAATGCTCGCATCGCGGCTTCGCTCTACTGCGCCACTCGGGAACGGGTGACGGCAGACTGGCCTGGCGATTGGCCCGCGGAGTGGCGATTGTGACGGTTGCGTACAAGAGACTCTCAGGAGACACGCGCATGGGATCGCTGAGAATCAGCCCCAACGGTCGTTACTTCGTGGACGACGCAGACGCGCCAGCCTTCTGGCTGGGGGACACGCAGTGGCAGCTCTTCCGGGACTTCACGGCTGAGGACGCCGCCGCTGTTCTGGAGCGGCGGAAGGCGCAGGGATTCAGCGCCGTCCAGATCATGATCACGGGGGAGGGCGACGGCACCAGGCCGAACGTGGACGGAGAGACACCCTGGGTAGGCAACGACCCGGCCACGCCTAACGACGCTTACTTCCGCGGCGCGGACGCCGTCGTGGAGGCGGCCGGGCGCATCGGGATGGTCCTCGTGCTGGGCGTCTACCATAAGACCCAACTGGAGACGCTCCCAATCGAGAAGGCCCGCGCCTACGCACGGTGGATCGCCGAACGCTGGCCGGATGCGCCGCACGTGGTCTGGACCGCTTACCCGGAAGCCGGCCACAAGTACGTGCCCATAGTGCGCGAGCTGGTGGCGGGGCTGAAGGAGGGCGAAGACCAGCCCCACCTCATCACGCTGCATCCCGATCCCTCTCCCGCGTCCTCCAGCTTCCTTCACGAGGAGGACTGGCTGGACTTCAACATGATCCAGACCTGGCACGACCTGCCCTTCAACGTGCCGATGGTGCGCGCCGACTATTGCCGCGAGCCGGCGAAGCCGGTCGTGATGGCCGAGGGCGGCTATGAGGCCGCTCCGCATACCGG
>CAZSET010000087.1:0-14902 GCA_964605915.1 uncultured candidatus Brocadiaceae bacterium
CGGCGTTCTCGCTCGACCTCGGGCCGACGGAGCGGGTTCTGCAATAGCGCCTAAATGATGGTCGGTTCTTCGCCGGGGGAGAGGCCGTCGGGGTCGTTGGCGCGCGCCCCGGCCGGGGCCGGCACGGGGAGCCCTTCCAGGATCGGGTCGTCCGTATCCCTCATCCAGCGGTCGAGCCGACCGCGCATCTCAGCCAGCACGTCCGCCATGGCCGGATCGGCTGCGACGTTGCGGGCCTCGTTGGGGTCGAAGGCCAGGTCGTGGAGCTCCTCCTGGGCCAGCGGGCGTTCACGCCAGCCGTGCTCGAGCCACACGTCCTTGCTCGGGCTGTCGTCGCAATTGGGCAGCACGGGGCGGCCCCGATCGTCGAACCGCCGGATGTACTTCCACCGCCTGGTCCGCACGCACCGCATCGGCTCGTAAGCCGCGTGATAGGTGACCTCGGAGAAGATCGCGTCGTTGATCCCCTCCGCCTCGCCGCGGATCAGCGGCATCATGGACTTGCCCTGGAGCCATCCGGGCCGCTCGACGTCCAGCAAGTCGCAAAGCGTCGGGAACATGTCGACATGCGAGACGAGCGCGTCGCAGACTCGTCCGCCCGCGAAGCCGCCCGGCCCCCGTATGATGAGCATCACGCCGATCCCGTGGTCGGTCAGGTTGCACTTCATGCCGGGGAACGCGATGCCGTGGTCCGTGGTGCATATCACGAGGGTGTCGTCGGCCAGGCCGGCGGCGTTGAGCGCGTCGAGCACGGCGCCCATGCCCTCGTCCAGGATGCGGGCGCTGGCCTGGTAGCAGGCCATGTCGTAGCGCGTCCGCGGCGTATCCGGTAAGGGAGCGGGCGGCCGGCAGAAGCGAGGATCCTCGCCCGGCCCGGGCTCGGGGTACTTGCGATGCGTCTGAACGAACCCGACCGAGAGGAAGAAAGGCCGGGCGGGAGGGCCTTGGAAGAAGTCGGCCGCCGCCGAGGCGATCTTCTGCGTGTCCCAGCCGTCCTTGGAGTCGATGACGCGGTCGTAGCAGATCGACTCCTTTTCGTCCCAGGGAGCCACGTGCTGCACGCCGATCAGCGTGGAGGTGTAGCCGCCGGTCCGCAAGGTGTGGACTATGTGCTGCCCGTAATCCTTCAGGCGGAAGCCGCGATGGGCCAGCCCGATCATGCCGCTCGAATGGGCGCACTGGCCCGTGAGCAGCGCGGCGCGGCTGGGCGAGCAGGTCGGCCCGCCGCAGAAGCACTGCCGGAAGAGAACGCCCTGCTCGGCCAGACGCTGGAGGTTCGGCGTCGGGACGCCGCAGCCGTACGGCTGGACGTAGCGGCCCGTATCGTGCGAGTGCAGGTAAAGGATGTTCGGCCGTGCAGGCATCGCCCTGTTCCCCTCCAACGCTGAAGTTCACCACGGAGAACAGCAGAAACCTAACCACGACGACACTACGGTCACAACGTCAACAAGTCCGTCTTCTTTCGTCGTGCTCGTCGTGTCGTTGTGGTTAACCCTGGCCGTGTCGTTCTCCGTGTTCTCCGTGTCTCCGTAGTGGGAGTCGTCGTGCTCTGCGGTGGAAGAATCGTCTCACCGGACCAGCAGGACCGGGCAGGGGAGCTCGTCCACGATGAGCTGTTTCTCGTGCGCCATCAGGTCGCGTTTGGCCATGGTGGCGCGGAACGATCCCATGACCAGCAGGTCCGCGTCATGCTCCTTCTGCTCGCGCAGGATCACGCTGTGGCATGCCCCGCGCAGCAAGGCCGTCCGGTTCTTGACCCCCGCCTGATCGGCCATCTGCGCGACGTAGTTGAGGCGCTTGCGGCACGACTGCTCCAGCTCCTGCTCGTACTCCTTCATCTCCTCCTCGACGAAGATGCGGGAGGAGAGCAATTGTCTGAGCGTGCTGGTGTCGACCACCGAGACGATGACGAGGATAGCCTGCTCGTCGGCGGCCAGGTTGATGGCGTCCCTGGCTGCCCGCATGCCTTCGTCGCTGCCTTCGGCGAACAGGAGGATCGTGCTGTAGGTATGTCTGGCCATGCCTCAGGACACCTCCGGGGAGAGGCTCGGAGCCAGTCTGCGGGGCAGGGCCGCTCTCCGTTCGGCAGCGGCCTGATGCTTGCGCTTCACTTTGCGCAGCACGATGAATTCCTCCCGCTGCCGTTCCGCGAGGGCCTCCTCGATGTACTTCAGCGCGTCCTTGTACTGCGGGATGTATTGCTTCTCCAGCGCGTTGACGCGGCGCTGGGTGCGCCGTATCTCGCGGGCCAGCCGGAAGACGGCATTCTCCACCTGCGCCAACTCGGCCACCAGACTCAGGGCCTCCAGGAATCTACGCAGCACCTGATCCGTGTAGCTGCGACCGTCGCTCAGGGCAAACTGGACGCCGAACGGCTCCGGCTCGCACTCGATCTCGGGCACCGGGACGCCCATCACGGAACGCGAGCGGTAAGACAGGGAGTGATCCATCGTGATGCCGCAGCTCTGCCTGATCAGTCCGGTCAGTCCGGATCGGATGGCGGCCTTGCGCAACGCCTCGTACGCGGCGTCCATGGTCCGGGCCATTTCGTCCTTGATGCGCTTGGCCGCCTCCACCTGGGTCATGAGTTCGGTGACCAGTATCTGCCTCTTCTGCTCCAGCAGGTCGTAACCCTCCTGCGTGCGTACGAGCGCCTTCTGGATCTCCAGGTAGTTCCTTCGGGTCGGCGCTATGTTCTCAAGGCGCATCTTGGCGAATCACTCCCCTTAACCGAGGTCCTCTTCCGCTGCCGGCGCGGCCCGCTCGCGATCGTAGTACCGATCAAGCAACTCGGGGCTCAGGCGCGAGAGCTCCCCGCGGGGCAGGATGCTGGCCACCTGCCAGGCGATGTCCAACGTCTGCTCGATGGAGCGGTTCTCGTCCTCCGCCTGGTTGACGTACTGCAGCTCGAAAGCGTCGCCGAATTCGAGCACCTGCTTGTCCATCGGCGACAGTTCCTCCTCGCCGATGACCGAAGCCAGGCCGCGCACCGACTCCACGCGGCTGTAGGCGGCGTAGAGCTGGTTCGAGATGGCCATGTGGTCCTCACGCGTCGACCCCTCGCCGACGCCGTCCTTCATCAGGCGCGACAGGCTGAGCAGGGCCGCGACGGGTGGATAGACGCCCTGCCGGAAAAGGGACCGGTCGAACACGATCTGCCCCTCCGTAATGTACCCGGTCAAATCCGGCACGGGATGGGACACGTCGTCGGCCGGCATCGTCAGTATCGGCATCTGCGTAATCGACCCTTCGGAGCCCTTGACGCGGCCGGCGCGTTCGTAGATGGCCGCCAGATCGCTGTAGAGGTGGCCGGGGTAGCCCTTGCGCGCCGGTATCTCGTCCCGCGCACTGCTGACCTCCCTGAGCGCGTCGCAGTAGTTGGTCATGTCCGTCATGATGACCAGCACGTGCATGTCTCTGTCGAAGGCCAGGTATTCCGCCAGGGTCAGGGCAGTGCGAGGGGTCTGGACGCGCTCGACGCTCGGGGCGTCCGCCGGGCTCAGGAACAGCGCCACGCGGCTCAGCACGCCGGCGTCCTCGAAGCTGCGGCGGAAATAGTCGGCCTCGTCGTTCTTTATGCCCATGCCGGCAAGGATGACGGCGAAGGACGCCTCCTGTCCCGGCAGCGTAGCCTGGCGCACGATCTGGGCCGCCACCCGGTGATGGGGCATGCCGCTGCCACTGAAGACGGGCAGCTTCTGCCCCCGCACCAGGCTGTTCGAGCCGTCGACGACGCTGATGCCGGTCTGGATGAAGTCGGTCGGGTAAGCCCGCGAGGACGGGTTGATGGGAACGCCGGCGACCTCCCTTACCTCTCCGCCCAGGGGCGACGGACCTCCGTCGATGGGCCTGCCCAGACCGTCGAAGGCCCGGCCCAGCATGTCCTCGCTGACGCGCACGCTCAAGGGCCGGCCAAGGAAACGTATCCGCGTGCCCGTGTTTGACAGTCCTGCCGCGCCGCCCAACACCTGCACCACCGCCGTGTCCCCGTCGATCTCCAGCACGGTGCCCAGCCGGCCCTCGGTGTCCTCGCCGATCACTTCAACGGTCTCATCGTATCCGACCCCGTGAACGCCGGACACGAAGACGAGGGGGTCCACCACTCGGTCGACGCCCACGTACTGAACCGGGCTGTCGTGTATCATGACTGCTGCTTCTCCAACTCGGCGAACTGGCCGTCCAACTCGCTCAAAAGCGACTGCAGCGCCTGTTGATCTTCGTTCTTGATGGTAGACCTCGCCCTGAGCAGGTCCTGCACGACGCCCAACTCGCGGATCCGCGCAACGGGGGTTCCCTGGTCGACCAGCCGCTCCGCCCGAAGGTAGAACTGGCGGAATGCCTGCAGCAGCATGGCCTGCTTATGCGGCTCGCAGTAAGTGTCGATCTCTTCCGTGGCGTTCTGCTGAAGGAACCCCGTCTTGAACATGTCGGCGGCCAGCAACACAAGCCGCTGGGACTCGGGCAAAACGTCCGGCCCCACGAGCCGCACAATCTGCTGCAGCTTGTCTTCCTCCACGAGCAGGTTCATCATCTCCTCGCGCAGCGACTGCCACTCGGGGATGAACTGATCCCACCATCTGGCCACGTCGTCCAGGTAACCACTGTAGCTGTCCAGCCAGCTAACGGCCGGGTAGTGGCGGGAATGCGCTAGTTCGGGGTCCAGGGCCCAGAAACAACGGGTAAAGCGCGTGGTGTGCTGAGTGACGGGCTCGCTGAAGTCTCCGCCCGGCGGGCTGACCGCGCCCACGACGGTGACGCTGCCATCCTGGCCCGAGAGCGTCTCCACGGCGCCGGCCCGCTCGTAGAACTCCGCCAGACGCGCCGCCAGGTAGGCGGGGAAGCCCTCTTCGGCCGGCATCTCCTCCAGCCGGCTGCTGGCCTCCCGAAGCGCCTCGGCCCAACGACTGGTCGAGTCGGCCATCAGCGCCACGGCGTAGCCCATGTCGCGGTAGTACTCGGCGATGGTGATGCCGGTGTAGATGGAGATCTCGCGGGCGGCGACCGGCATGTTCGACGTGTTGGCGATCAGGACGGTCCGCTCCATCAAGGAGCGGCCCGTCCGGGGGTCCTCCAGTTCGGGGAAGGTCCGCAGGATGTCCGCCATCTCGTTGCCGCGCTCGCCGCACCCGACGTAGACCACGATGTCGGCATCGCTCCACTTGGCCAACTGATGCTGAAGTATGGTCTTGCCCGTGCCGAAGTCCCCGGGGACGGCGGCCGCGCCCCCCCGCGCAACCGGGAAGAAAGTGTCGATGACCCGTTGCCCGGTCACCAGCACCTGCGACGCCGTCCTGCGCGCGCGGAACGGCCGCGGACGGCGCACCGGCCATGTTTGCGTCATGGTCAGCTCGACCCGGCCCCGCCCGTCCTCCACCACGCACAGCACGTCCGATATCGAGTAATCGCCCTCGGGCTGCACGTCCGTCACCTTCCCTGCGACGCCGGGCGGTGCCAGCAGGCGATGCTCGATGGTGGGGCTTTCCTGCACGGACCCGAAGGGCTGCCCGCCGCCGAGCTGTTGACCTGCCTGGACGGCCGGTTTGAAGGGCCATTTGCGTTCGGCGTCCAGCGAGTCCGCCCTCACGCCGGGCTGGAGGAACGCGCCCTCACGCTCGGCCAGCACGCTGAGAGGTCGCTGCGTGCCATCGAAGATGCCGCCCAGCAGCCCGGGCGCCAGCACGACTGAGAGCGGCCTGCCGGTGCGCGCCACCGATTCCCCCGGCTTGAGCCCGGCTGTCTGTTCGTAGACCTGAATCGTCGCCACGTCCGCGGCCAGCTTGATCACCTCGCCGATCAGTCCGGCCGGCCCGACCCGGACGACCTCGTAGGCCTGGGCGCTCGCCATGCCCGTCGCCTCGACGATGGGCCCGCTGATGCGCTTGATGGCACCCGTTTGTGTTGAATGGTCGGTCATTGTTCCGTCGCCCGCACTGCCGCAAGGAGCGAAGCGATGCGGCCCCGCATCTGATCCCACAGCCGATGGAACCGCGCCGCGAACGTCTGGTCGGCCACCTCGTGGCCCCCGGCGCCCGTCACCAGAAGCCCGCCGCCGGCCTCGGCGTCCTCCCCGCTCAGCCTCACTCGCACCTCCCGCCCGCACTGCTGTTTGACCAGCGCTTCGACCTCGCCGGGAAGCTCGTCGCCCCAACGCTTGCGATCTTGCGGCCGGAGCGTCAACTCGAAGTCCTCTCCCGCCATGTCACGGATGGCCAGGAGGGCCAGTCTCTTCAGCGCGTCGTGGTGCTCGTCGGTTCGCGCAAGGTGCGCCAGCCGGTCCTCGGCCTCCGATCGGACGCGCCGGAGCATGCCGTCGTGCGCCTGCTGCTGAAGGGCAGCCAGTTCCTGTTCAATGCGCCCCTGCATGACCTCCGCCTCGTGCGATACGCGTTGACGCGCGTCCGCCAGGATGCGGTCCCGTTGGGCCGCGGCCTGCTTCTCCGCATCGCGCTTTACCTTGGCGGCGTCGCGCTCGGCCCGCTGCCCGATCCGATCGGCACGCCTGCGCGCATCGGCCAGGATCTCGTCGCTCAGCGCCTGTTCTTGCTCGGCCATGACCTATGCCGTTCCTCAGATCTTGATGCCGACGGCCTCGCGAATCATCCCTAGCAGCGAAGGGCTCGTCTCGCTCGACCCCTCCGGTCCCGGAATCTCCACAATGACGGGCAACGCCGCCTTGAAGCGGATGGCGTTCACCCTCTCCCTGACCGTGTCGGCCACCTGCTCCGTGGTGATGACGATGAGCTTCGCTTCCGATTCCGCCAGTCGGTCGAACTCTCGGGCGGCCTCGGCCTCGGTGTTGACGATGACGCCGGGGATCCCAGCGTAACGGAACCCCAGCACCGTGTCCTCATCGGCGACGACGTAGAAGTCCATCGTCCCTCTCCGGGTCCGGAAGCAAGAGAAGGGGCCGGAACGCGAGTGCCCGCGCCCTCCTCTGCTACAGCCCGCTTAGAGCTTCAGGTATAGCAGCACCGCCACCAGCAGCCCGTAGATGGCAATCCCTTCCGCCAGAGCCACGAACAGCAGGCTGCGCGTCAGCAGCTCGGGTTTCTCGCTGGCGGCCCCGAGCGCCGCCGCGCCGACCTTGCCCACCGCATAGCCGGCCGCCAGGCACGGAATCGCGATGGCCACGGCTATGGCTATGGACAGATCCCAACGGGTCGACGCCGACTGCCTCTCGGGCACGGCCCCGGCGGCGGCAGGCTCCGTCCCCGCGCCGTTGTCAGCGGAAGCCGTCGTGACGCCGATCGCCGACGTGACGCAGAAGGCGGCCAGGATGAACGTCACCATCAACACCTGCCCGACGTATCGTTTCTTGATGACTTTGCCAACCATGTGGCCTCCCGATGTTCGGGGAACGGACCTGTTCGCCCTGCAGACCTCATTCAAGTCGGAACGGTTCGTAGCGGACGCCTTCACCGCGGAAGAACTTCGTGAAGAATTCGTAATACTCCAGGCGCAGTATCTGGATGGTGACGATGAGGCCCTCCAGGCCAATAATGATGGCGGTGCCGAGCAGGAAGATCGCCGCCGACCAGACGGGGCCCCCGGGCAGATCATTCACCAGGCGTTCCAGCACGAATATTGTAAAGCAGAGCGCGGCGTGGCTCAAAGCGAAAGCCGCCACGCGCAAGAACGAAAACGTGTTGGCCAGGTAGACCATGACGGCCTCCATGGCCTCGATCAGTCCCTGGAAGAGGCCCATCAGGGGACCCTCGCGCCAGAGGGCCTTCCGGTGGGTCAGGAGCGCGTATATGGGCTCATGGAACACCAGGATCACAAGCGGCAGCACAATGGCCAGGACGGCAATCCACACGTCGGCGGCCCCGGCTCCCGCCACGATGAGTTTGATCCCCAGGGCGAGAGCGCCCCAGTAAAGGATGATGCCGACCAGGCCGAACCGACTCAGCAGGCCACCCTCGTAGTCCCTGTTGCGCAGCCTGTTGACGACGTTCAGCACCGCTCCCAGGCTGATCAGCACCATGCCGAGCACTATGGCCAGGACCAGATAGCGCACCACGTGTTCGGCCGACCCGGCCCCTTCGCCCTCGAACCTTATGGGCTCAAAACCAAGCGTCAAGGGGAAACCAATGTCCCGCAGCGACTTGCCGAACAGCGAGCCCTGAAAGAACGTGCCGAACAGCATGCTGGCCACTCCGGCCGCGGCGATGACAAACCCGACGTCCCGCACGGCCGCGCCCTTAGCGAACCGGCGGGTCAGCAGGCCGATGGCCAGCAGGCAGAGGCCGTGTCCCAGGTCGCCGAATATGATGCCGAACATCAGCAGAAACGTCACCGCGAACAGCACCGTCGGCTCGATCTCCGTGTAGCAGGCCACTCCATACCCGTGCACCAGCCTCTGGAAGGGGGCTAGGACCGGCGAATGGCTCACGTGGCTCGGCACGCGCCCCTGCTCGATCTCGTCCCTGTTCGGCTCCCTCACTTCAACGACGGCCTGGCCCCCGGTCACGTCCATGACGGTCCGGCGCAGGGCGTCCGCCTGCGCAGCGGGGATCCAGCCCGACACAACGGCCGCGGCCCACGTTGCGCCGAAGTTCTGCTCCGCCTCCAGCAATCTGCGCTGGACCTCAAGAGAGCGGGCGGCCTGCGTCAGCTCCGTGGCGTGGCCGCGCCCGAACTCCCGCAACATGCCGCGCAGCTCAACCGCCCTGGCCTGCAGCGCGTTGCGCCGCTCTTCCGCCTCCCCATACACGGCGGCCGGCGTCTTCTCCCTATACGCCGGGATCTTCTTCTCCTCGAAGGCATGCTCGTCCAGAACGGTCTTGGCCGCATGGCGACTGCGCCGGCTGCTGACCACCATCATCTCGGCAGACTCCGAGGGGCCCTCCCATTCCTCCGAGAGGGGAATCAGGAGCACGCCGTCCGGCATCGCCTCCCGCATCCCGCCGAGCCGGGATCGACTGACGGCCCCGACCTTCAGGTCCAGCAGAGCCGATTCGGCCAGGCCGCTCAGCGGCGATTTGACTTCCCGATAGGGGGCCAGCTCTCGCAGAATCTCCTCGGTGTCGGCCAGCGCCTCCTCCTGCGCGCCCAGCTCTCCCGACCAGGCCGACGCCTGCGACTCCAGCAAGCCCACCAGACCCTCTATCTTGTCCAGCGAGAGACCGGCGTCGGCGGCCCGGCGCTCCTCCGGCACCACGCGCACCAAGTCCATCAGGCGATCCAGCCGCCCGCGCAGCGACCGGCACCGTTCGATCTGGTCCCCAAGCTCCTCGGGATGGAGCTCCGCCCCGGCGTCTTCCAGGCTGCTGCGCAGGTGGATCACGCCCAGCCGCCCGAGGGCTTTTGCCACGGGCTCCATCTGGCGCGCCAGAACGACGATTCGCGCCTTAAGCATGGCCTCCGGGCTCAGCATGATCCTCCGCCGCTCCTGCTCCTGCTCGTCGTTAATCGTTAATCGTTATTCGTTCTTCGTTGCCGTCCACTGGGAACTGACAACTGGCCGCTGCCGCTATCCGCTTCTCACTTCATAGATGCAGCCTCTCGGCGATCTCCGCCGCCGGCCGGCCCACGCGCAGCATCTGCGCGAGCGCCAGCAGATGGCGCAACTCCTCCCGCACAAGGTAGAAGTAACTGACCACCACGGCCGGCCCCGCGGGACGCGCGTAGTACTGGCGATTCGCCAGCCGTATCACCTCGTGCCAGAGCACGTCTTCCAGGTCCCCGAGCTCCCGCACCTGCTCGGCCGGACGATGCCGATCGACTGCCTCTGCGAGGCCCGGCACACGCTGCACGGCGAACTCCAGCTCGGGCCGCGCGTAAATCTCCCGCAGCGCGCCGACGCCGAGCCCGCGCCCGCCACCGGGCAACACCGTGCTGAACTCCTCCCAGGGAAGCCCGTAAACGCGGGCCGCCCGCAGCACGGACAGCAGCCTCATGGCATCCCGTTCGGCCAGGATCGGGGCCGAGCACTGCGACCGCTCAACGGCCGAAAGCTCCGCCACCGCCTCCTGAACCGCTTGCCAGTAGCCGCAGTCGAAGGCCATCTCCAGGAACGCCCTCCGCCCGCTCTCGCGGTAGAGCGGCAGCGCGCTCTCTGCACACGCGCGCACCGCATCCAGCGGAACGCGCGCCAGGAACTCCTCCACGTCTGCACTGGCCAGGAGTTCCTCGACGGGCAGCGCCATCTCGGGCGGCAGGTCTATCAGGTAGTCGGCGGGGGCTGCGGCCTCATCCTTCCGCGTAAAGAGGCGCAGCAGGACCTTCAGGTTCTCCACAACGTACCGATCGAGCAACGCGCGGTAGAGGACGCCGAAGGATCCTCGCAGATACAGCAGGACCCACGCCAGCTCCCGCACGCAGGAGCCCAGCATGCGCCTCTCCAGCTCGAATACGTCGCGGATGTCCTGGCGGGGGTAGAGGTGCCATGCCAGCTCTTGAAGACCGGGCAGCTCGGCGAGCTCGCGCAGGCGGTCCCCCTCGTACAGAAAGCTCCGGCGCCCCCGCAGCTTCGCGTTCAGGAAGTCGAAGGACACCTCCGAGAGGGCCTGCACGCGGACGCTTTCCGGGGTGATGGCCTTCATGGGACTTACCAAGGCCGGCGGCAGAGAGGACGGCCAAGCGCGCAGCGTCCTCAAGACCTCTCCGACGGAACCAGCCCCAGAGCCTACAGAGGCAGGCGGGAACCGACCGACTCGCATACGACACAGGCCAGCTCCGCTGCCTCGTCACGCTTTGCGTGCTCCGGGCTCTGGGCGGTCAACGCAGTTCCGTCAGGCATTCTCACGCTTCCCCCTGTTCGCCGTACGCGATGACGTGGGCGACGAAGTCAGAGGCCTCTTTTAGCTTCTCCGGGCTAACGCTGTCGGCGGAGGGGAGCTTGCCGCTCTCCTCCTTGATGCGCTGGCCCTTGCGTTCCTCGATGGCATCGGCCTCACGCTGGAAAAGCTCGTCTGCGTCGCGGCGGGCCTTCTCGCGGGAGTCTGCGATGATGCGGCGGCCCTCCTCGCGGGCCTGGCTGACGGTCTCGTCGGCCTTCTGCTCGGCCTCGGCAATGATGCGGCGGGCCTGCTTCTCGACCTCCAGCAGCCTTTCGATGACGTCGCTCACTGCTCAACCATCGCCTTCTGGAAGACCTGGACCAGGACCTCGGCGCCCGGTGCGGCCACCATGTCCTCATAGACGCCGGGCACCTGCATCAGGTTACCGATGTCGGCCAGGACTTCAACGTTCGGGCCGGGGTTATTCGACTCGGCCAGCACCAGGAAGACCAGGTAGACCAGCTCGCCGTCGGCGGCGTCGAACTCGATGCCGTCCGGGCTGACGCCGACGGCCAGCACGACGCCTTCCAGGTCCGGGTGCTTGGCGTGCGGGATGGCCACGCCGCCGCCGATGCCCGTGCTGCCCTTCTCTTCGCGGTCGTAGAGGGCCTGGAGTACGTCGCCGCGCTCATTGACCTTCCCGGCCCTTACGAGGACTTCGACCAGCTCGGCGATGGCCTCCTCTTTGTCGAAGGCTTCGAGGGGGACCTTCACCGTGCTTTTCTTGATGAGGGACGACAGGTCCATTTAGGTTTGCCCGCCAGGAAAGCAGGATGGGAAGTTTCGGATACGTATTCCGGGGAGTATACGTCGAGGGGCGTCCGAAAGTCAAATGCCGCGGGCTGATGTGCCCGGACAAGGTCACGCGGTGCAGCAACGGAGCCGCCTGTTGCGCGCCTCCTACCTTTGCCGCGGGCGGCCGCACGATGACAGGGCGGTCACGAGGACTCCGGCCAGGATCCACAGACCCCATCGTTTCATTTCCTTACTCCAACGGGCACTCTGACCAGAGCCACGAAGCCGTCACGTTGTGAAACCAGACTACTCCTCCCAGCCCGCTACCTGCAAGATCGCCAGTAGGCGAACGCCGCAAGCAGGATGAGGAAGGACGTCACCGTAACGGCGGCCAAGCCCTGGCCGGCCAACGTCAGGCCCCGAATCAGCCGGGCCCCGTAGTACGCTGCCACAAACAGCGCTGAAACCGCGTGAGCCACTGCCAGCCGCCAATGCCGACGCCTGGTGCCCTGCCACAGCTTCTCGACCACGCCGCTTGGCTCCATGTCTGCCTCGGCCAGGAGTCTCCTCATGTCGTCCCGCAGTCGCAGTCCCTCGGTGCCAACCCATGACAGTAGGTTGCCCACTGCTATTGGCCATAGCACCCATGCCGACCATTGCCAGGCGCGCAAGGCTGCAACACTGAAGCTCACGCCCGCAGCAAGTAACAACGTTCAGCCAACGAAGCCGGCCCCGCTCTCTCTCACAATGGCCATCCGGCGTTGCCGTTCTCTGTCCTCAAGCTCCATCCTCGCCGGCCGCTTGCCGGCGTGAGTCTCCGAGAGATGACTGGTCCAGCCGCCTGCCCATAAGGACCACCGCGCAAGCAGGGCTGATGTAAGAACTCGGGCGAACGCCCCATCCCAGCAGAAAGGCCGCTCGGCCCGATGGCAAGCCACGGTGCCCGTAGTTGCAGGGATGCCCTCGAAGCCAGGGCCCCAAGGGCAGAACGACAGTGCGCCTTGACTTCGTCTTCTAGAGATGACAACTGCTCGTTGGCAACAACATTGCCACCGGCGGCCTCAATAGGTCCGCTCGGGCTACTCACGCCCTCCCAGCGTGTGTTCATTGATCCAGGCCAGGATCGTCTGGGAGTAGTGGCGGCGGTGCTGCGGCTCGCCGGGCGTCCGCGTGTGCATCCCGCGCTCGCCCACTGGCTAAGGCTCGAACAACACAAACCCCTCGCCTAGCAGCGGCACGTGGAAGTATTCGCCATCGGCTCGCCAGTGTTCGTCATCGGTTTCGCGGGCGCATGTCACTTCGCTGCTCAGATAGTAGCGCAGCCGCGTGCCTGCTGGCAGATCAGCGTAGTCCGGCCCAAGAGCGGGCCAGTACAAGATGCTCTTGGGGTGTCCGGATGGCATAAGGCGCAAGTCCAGTCCTCCGTCGGGCACGGCCTTGAATCGCAGCCCGGGTTGCACAGTCGCCACCGTGCCCCCCATCACTCTAACAGGTTCTCCCGTCTGCTTTCGGAGCGCAACTTCAGCCATCGCGCATCCCACGGTGAATGGCAGCACTTTCACCCGCGGCATCTTCCCCACTGGCTCAATGTGAACGTCATAGATCAGTTCGCCTCCTTCGCGCCTCGAGATGGACCGAATAGTCGCCCGGAGGTACGGGACCGTTACCTCTGACAACGACCCAGCCGCATCCGGAGTTGCCGTTGGGACCGGCTTGTCGCCCGCCCTGGCGGGCCCCTGGGCCTCACCCTTGTCGCAGCCACTCATCATTGCGAGCGAAACTCCAAGAAACACGAGCACCGCCAATCTGCAGATCGTGCGCACTGTCATATGTCGAAACCCTCCTCTGCCGCTATCCGAGCCGCTATAGGGCGGTCCGCCTTCGTCAGGATCGCCCCAGCGTGTGTTCGTTGATCCAGGCGAGGATCCTCTGGAAGTAGTGGCGGCAGTGCTGCGGCTCGCCGATGCCGTGCGGCTCGCGCGGGTAGTAGAGCAGCTCCGTCTCCACGCCGCGCGCCTTCAGCGCCCGGTAGAACTCGCCCGATTGGCCGGGCGGCACGCGCCTGTCCACCTCGCCCGTGATGACGAGCGTGGGCGTCTTGACGCGGTCGGCGTAGTAGAGGGGCGACTGCTTGAGCCAGAAGGAGTCGCTGAAGCTCGTCGCCGCGTTGCCGCTGCTGTAGTTCTGAAAGCGCGGGATGTCCGTGGTGCCCCACATGCTGATGTTGTTGATGACGGCCGCCACGGCCACGGCGCAGCGGAAGCGGCGCGTGTGCCCGACGATCCAGGCGGTCAGGTATCCGCCGTAGCTGCCGCCGAAGACGGCCATGCGCTTGCGGTCCACGATGCCGCGGCGGATCAGGGCGTCCACACCGGCCATGATGTCGGCGAACGGCCCGTCGCCCCAGTCGCGGACGATCTTGCGCGTGAAGGCGCGCCCGTAGCCGGTGCTGCCGCGGAAGTTGGGCATGAAGCAGGCATACCCGGCGGCGCAGAAGACGTTGGGCGAAAGCGCCGAGGCGCAGCTATTCAACGACGCGCCGTAAGGGCCGCCGTGGGGCATCAGGATCAGCGGATAGGGCTTGCGCGCGCCGGCCTTCGTCGGCATGTAGAGCAGGCCCTCCACGTCCAGCTTCTTCTCGCTGCGCCATCGGGGGACTTCCGCCTGCGCGAGGCGGGCGTTGCCGAGGGGCCGATTGAGAGTTGTGAGCGCGGCGGGGCCGTCGCCACCGTCGAGGGAGATGCTGTAGAGTTCGTCGGGCTTCTGGGCTTCCGAGTAGACGTAGAAGGCACGGCCGGCTTCAGCCGCCACGGCCGACTGGGACGCCACGCCCGGCCCGGTCTCCAGAAGCTGCGGCTTGCCCCCCACGGCGCAGACGCCGATCCTGTACGTGGTGGCGACGCCCGTCTCGAACAGGACGCGGCCGTCGGGCAGCCAGCGGGCGTTGACGCTCTGGAGGTCGAAGCCGCGCGCGACGCGCCGCTTGCTCCCGTCGGCCAGGTCTACCAGCTTGGCGACGGTGTGGAACAGGTCGCGCTCGTCGTATGCCTCGCAGAGCAGCACGCTCTTGCCGTCCGCCGAGACGCCGATGCGGCCCTCCATCGCGTGCCCGCGCACGGGGCAGACGGTGCGCCGGCCGCCGCCCTTCGCGGTGACGATCTTCAGCTCAACTCGAACCCCTGGGAGTCGATGGTGCCGATGGGGCAGGCCACGTAGTCGACGTGCTCGCCGTCGGGCGTCCAGGCGGCTGAGCTGACGTGCTCGTCCTCGGCGGACAGGCGCACGGGCTTGCCGCCGCCCCGTGCGCTGACGTTCCAGAGGGCGCGCCGGCGCTCGTCGGCGTCGCACGTCCACCAGTCGTGCTTCTTCTCGTCGCGGCCCTTCTC
>CAZSET010000088.1:0-14783 GCA_964605915.1 uncultured candidatus Brocadiaceae bacterium
TGCCGACGACGCAGCCCAAGAGAAAGAGCCAGCCCATCACGAACGCGGAGAGCGGTGTCAGCTCGACTGCCAGTAACCTGTCCCTCCCAGGACAGAGGACGCCCTTCCGCCCGTCCCGCCGGAGGTCGTCCGCAGCGGGAGGGGGAACGCCAGGAGCAGAGGCCTGACGTCAGACCAGGAGCAGCTTGCCGAACGCGCCGGGGTTCCGCTCCTGGCGCAAGCGGCCGGTCCACGTGAGGCCCAGCACGTCGTTGCCGTCCGCGTCGTAGCTGTTGATGCCGATGTCGAACCCGATGACGTCCGGCCTGCCATCGACCTGAGAGAATACCTGCCACGGGATGGCACAATCAACCCGATAGCCGAACGGGGTCGGCGCCAGCTTCGCCGTGACCTCGGCGTCGTTGGACGTCCTGACCTGCGGCTCGGCGCCCTCCTCGGCGGGCGGGTAGACGGTCAGGTGCATGACGCCGTCCTCGTAGCCGCCACGTCCGAGCTCACGGGCCTTCCGCCCGTCGAGGAAGATGCGCAGGTTGTCGGCCGGCGTCCTGCCCTCGATCTTCTCCGCGGCGGGGCAGAGCAGGTCCTCCTCGACGTCGGCGTAGACGTAGAGGCTCTCGTCGTCGTAGGCGGCCACGAAGTCGAAGCTGTGGCCCAGCACGTTCTGGTCCGTGCCGTGGATCGGATGGACGGGCGACGGCACGTGCAGCGTGCCGCGGCGGGCCTTCTTCGCGCCGAGCTTATAGCCCTCCGCCTCGCGCGCAGTGGTCACCACGTGGTGCAGATGCTCCAGCGAGCGTGCACCGTCGGACGAGATCACCACGTCCAGGCTGAGCGCTTCGGGGACGGGACCGACCGTCATCTGTACGTCTTTGTGCCGCCGGCCGTAGGGCTTGAGCTTGCGCACCTGGAAGCGCTCCGGGAAGACCTGATCCTCCCGGTGGGGCTGGAACTCGACGGCGACTTTCTGCTCCTGGTCCGTGAAGTTCTTCAGGTGATAACGCAGGTCAAGGTTGACCATGCCGTTCTCGTCGAGGGAGCCGGCGCGCAGTTCGCTCCAGCCGGCCACGGAGCCGGCGCGCTTGTCGAGCACGGCAACGGCTTCGGCCAGGCGGGCGGGGATGTCCAGGTCCTGGGGGCAGGGCTCCAGGCACTTGCCGCAGAGCCGGCACAGGGCTGCCTTGCCGCCGAGGGACGCATAGCGGCTCCGTGCATGATCGGTCAGCCCGAAGATGCGCTCCAGGTTGAGTATCTCGAAGTTGGCCGGGATGTCCACGCCTTCGGGGCATGGCATGCAGTAGCCGCAGCCCGTGCAATAAAGGCCCAGAAACTCCTTGCGCTCCAGGATGGCCGCCTCGATGCGGTCGTGATCCTCCTGGGTGAACTCGGCGGCCCGCGAGACGGTCGCGGCGTTCTCCTCGAGCATCTCCATGGTGGACATGCCGGAGAGCGCCAGCGTCACGTTGGGGTTGGACAGGACGAAGCGGAGGGCCAGTTCGGGCGTGCTCTTGACCTCGCCGACCAGATCGCTCGCCTTCTCGCTGGGATAGCCGAGCCGGCCGCCGCCGACCGGTCCCATGATGACGACGCCCTCGCCGTGCTCGGCAGCGTAGGCGATGCCCTCTTCCAGGTGCCGGTCGAGCAGGTTGTACTGGCACGTGATGGACTCGAACAGGCCGGTCGCCACCATATTCTTCATGCTCTCGCAGGTGCCGTGGAACGAGTGGCAAATGTGGCGGATCAGGCCCTGCTCCTTCGCCTTGAGCAGCTCCTTGTAGAGGCCATCCTCGCCGGCGAACGAGCTTTCGAAACCCTCGAAGTTGAGCCCGTGGAGGTTGTAGATGTCGATGCAATCGGTGCGCAGGCGTTCCAGGGAATCCTCCAGGTTCTTCCACCACCCGTCCTTGTCCTGCTTGTCACGGTGGTGGTTCTTGGTGGACAGGATGACTTGGTCGCGGATGTCCTCCATGGCCTCACCGAGCACGCGCTGGCTGTCGCTGCCGCAGTACCCGACGGCCGTGTCGAAGTAGTTGATGCCCAGCTCGACGGCGCGCCTGAGCATGGGAATGGTCTTGTCGCGGTCGACTTCGGTCCTGGACTTCATGGGGAAGCGCATGCAGCCGAACCCGAGTCTGGACACCTTCAAGCCCGTCTTTCCCAGCGTCGCGTATTCCATTCGCGCGTCTCCCGAAGTTCTCTCGTCCGTGGGGTAGGCCGGGCCTAAGTTTGCCCCATAAAAAGACTTAGGCGAGCCGCACAGCATCTCGCCCCGGTGGAAATAACCCGCGCCACACTTGCCTTGCGACACACACCCCGTACATTATACGGCACCGGCCATGGGGCGGCAACTGCGGCAGCCGGGCCGTGGGAAGGGCGGCGAACGGGCGAACTGGCCCTATGCAGTGCGGCGGCTTCAACGCAGAGGCTACCGGTTCACCTGTTAGTCGTCGTCCGAAACGGTCGCCAGGCTGGAGAGATCGAGGACGAGAACGACGACGCATGACCCGCTGACCTGGCATTTCGATCGTGAAGGTCCACTTGCCGGCAGGGATGCCGGCGCTACAACTGCAGCGCACGTGCGGTGCACCCGTCCGGAGCCCGTAGCGCCGCCTTCCAGGCGGCACGTGAAGGTCTAATGTGAAAGTCGGCCGTTCCCAGGTCGAAGCGTCGTTGCAGACCTCCCGGGGCCCCATTGCGCCACCGCGATGGCCGCGCGCCGCGCAGGCCGTCAGTCTTCCGACCTGCCCGAGGTCCTGGTGAACGCGTAGCGGATGTGAATCGAGACGGCCAGAAGCAGGATGAAGTCCACGAAGATCAGCGGGACGTAGTACCCCAGCCGCTCCAGGCTGGTGTGCAGGCGCTGCAGGATCATGCCCCAGCACAGGATCGCCAGGTAGGTCCCGGACAGCACCACCCCCAGGTTCGCCAGCGGCCGCAATCCGATGAAAAAGCCGATGATGCAGCCCACAAGCGGACCCGTCATCCAGAATGGGAACCAGACGAACAGCAACAGGCCCGGCACGCCGTACTTCACGATCGTGCGCTGATGGCTCTCGGCCGCGTGCCGCACGCGCGCCATCGTGTCCTCCAGCGGCTTGATGATGATGAGCCGGTTGTAGGAGAAGACGAACAGGGGATAGAACAACAGCACCAGGAACGTCTCGATGGCCATGTTGGCCAGGATCACGGCCCAGGCGTCCAGCTCGTGCACGTAACCCCAGGACATGCCGGCCGCGCGACCACCCAAGATGTGCGTGGTCGTCATCGTCCACAGACTGTGGAAGAGGCCTGGCGAGTGCAGGCGCGTCAGCCCGATCGCGACCAGGTACAGGAGGGTGAAGACCACGCCGGCCAGGAGCACTTTGCCCTCGGACGCCGAAAGCGCTCTCTTCCAGACGGGGCGCTTCGGTGCCTCGGTACCTTCCCCGGGGGGACCGTCTCTGTCGAGTTCGGGGCACATTGACCGGCGACTCGACTGAGCGAAGTTCACAACTCCCGCCGCTTCTGGGGTCCATTGCGATTATACCGCCCCGCTCGGCGCGGGCCAAGCTGCGGCCGGCAAGCCGGACAGCACGGGTTGCGAACGTGGTGAGCAAACGGGGCGCGAGGCCACAGACCCACTCCGCAAGACGGGACGCGACAGGCGCCCGCAACCACTGGCTGGACTGCCTACCTGAGCGACATTGGCTTCAGAGAACAGGGCAGCGCATGGACATAGGGCCTTGGCCGCGGGCGTTGACGTTTCCGGTCCGGCAACCTTGAAAGTGCACTTGCGCCGCAGTACTATACCGCCGAATCTGGCAGAGCAAGGGAACGCCGGCCCACGAGACAGCCTTGCGCTGGAGTCGCCAGTAGCATAACGGGCACAATGCCTGAGCAAGGACATGGTTTGAGCAAGCACGAGGTCTTCATTGGCCTGGTCGGCGCTGCAGGTGCCTGACCTCGAATGTGTGCGGACGTTCCTTGCTGAGTCCCTTCGGGAAGTGGGCTACGCCTGCTACCGCGTTCGCTTGAGCGGACTTCTCCACGGAATCAACAGGCCTCCGTGGTCCGGTCTCCCGGAGGGTGGCCCGGAAGATTTGCGCATTGATAAGCACATGGAAGCCGGCGACCAGCTCCGGCGCGCACTTGGGCGCGGTGACGCGCTGGCTGGCTTGGCAGTTATGGAGGTGCGGGACTTCCGACAGGCAGAGAGCGGTGAGGAAAACCAGGTCGTGCCTGGGACAGCATACGTGCTGGACTCACTCAAGCATCCTGCGGAAGTCCATACGCTGCGGGACATCTAGGGGCCTGCATTCATCCTGATATCCGCTTACTGCCCCACTGAGAAGAGGATTGACGCATTAGCGAGGAGAATCGCTGAGTCTCGTAACTCGCCTAATCCGAATGATTTCCGCGATGCAGCAGAGCACCTCAGGAAGAAGGATGAATTTGAGGCCGGCGACGGATATGGACAGAACGTGCGAGGGACCTTTCCTCTGGCAGACGTATTCGTGGATGCGAGCGAGGCGGACGCAGTGCGCAGATCAGTTGAGAGACTCGTGGAGACGGTCTTCGGTTACCCATTCCATACACCCACTCGTGACGAGTACGGGATGTTCCTTGCCTGGGCGGCTGCCCTCCGGTCAGCGGACTTGTCCCGACAGGTCGGAGCGGCCATCGCCACTGATGACGGGGATATTGTCGCTGTGGGCACAAACGAGGTGCCTCGAGCGGGAGGGGGGCTCTATTGGGCAGAGGACCCGTCTGACAGACGTGACTTCCGATGGGGCAAGGACAGCAGCACCCGCATGAAGGAATCTATGCTGAAGGAGCTGCTATCATGCTTGCGGGAATCTGGGCACTTAGCGGCTGGCCTTGAAGGCGAGAATCCCGACGAGTTATATGAGACATACCGAAGGGAGCTCAAAGACACGCAGGTCATGCAGGTCGGCGAGTTTGGCAGAAGCGTCCATGCTGAAATGGCGGCGATTGCAGACGCAGCCCGACGGGGCGTAGCTTTGAGGGGCACAGCTTTGTATACCACGACCTTTCCTTGCCACAACTGTGCGAAGCATATCGTTGCTGCAGGCATCGAGCGCGTGGTCTACATCGAGCCGTATCCGAAGAGCCGCGCAAGGGAGCTTCACAGCGATTCGATCAGCATAGACGGCAGTCCCACGGACGCTGGGCATCCCGTCTTGTTCGAAGCTTTCGTAGGGGTGGCGCCGCGGAGGTACATTGACTGGTTCACCATGCCAGAGCAAAGGCAAGATGAAGCCGGCAAGCCGGTTGCATGGGACCGCGGTCAAGCAAGACCGATTTGGGCGATTGACGCACCCCGCTTGGCGTACATAGCCGAGGAACAAGGGTTCGCCAACGTCATCGAGCAACAGCTGCGCCAGAATGGACTGCTGACGCCAGAATAGTGGGAGGCCGGCCATGCCGAGAGAAGGATGGCTTAAGAGGCAAGCAGATCGCATCCAGAAGGAAGCCCAGCAGTGGCCCGCTTGGAAGAAAGAGGCAGCGCGATCGGACGACACACGCAGGCAGCAGGCTGGTCGTCGGGAACGTCCGACGCCGCGAATGCGGAACACGGCTTAGGTCAGGGGGGATTCGCGCGGCGTTAGCCGAATGAAGGATGTTGCCTCTCGGACCGGCACCGTAGCTAGCCATTCAGAGGTCTGGGCCACTCCGCCCTGTCGCTCATAACAACTGCTGACAAGAGTGAGGGGCGACAGCCCGGCGGGTGATCTGCGCCGGGTTGCTGAGCCGGATAGTCCAAGGCCGGCTGCCGTCAGAGACCCAGGCGGCCCTGGGCATCACGTCTCTCCAGGAAGTGCTCCGCGTCATCCCCCACGGCCCGAACGACTGACGGGCCGTCCGCCGCTTGCCCGGCACGCGCTGAGCGCATCCAGGGGAACGGTAGATGAATGCGGATACTTCAGTCCCGATCGGTGCCGCCGGCCAGGCGCCGCAGCGCATTGCCGAACCGCTCGGTGGTGCGGCGAAGCGACTCGGAGAGCCGGTGCTCCCGCTGCGACGGGCTACCGATCGGTTCCGTCTCTTCGGCCAGCACGTCGAGGTACCGCCGGTAGGCGTAGGCGCGCCCTCGCTGCCTGCCCGTGATCTCGGAGAGCACGCCTGCCTCGCAAAGCGCCTCGATGGCCCGGGTGGCAGTCGGTTTGCTGCTGTCGGTCAGCTCTCCGGCGCTTGACACCGTGACGATCGGGTGCTCCGGCAGCATGTCGAGGAGCCGCACGCTGCGCACGGTCGCGGCCGGATGTGCGAGCACCCGGCTCCGGTCTTGCTCCAGCAGGGCGAAGAGCCGGCGAGCGGTGTCCACGCCATCGTCGGCGGCCTCGCGCACGCAGTCGAGGAAGAATGCCGTCCAGCCCTCCCAGTCGCCGGCCGTGCGGACGCCATCGAGGCGTTCGTAATACTGCTGGCGGTGGCGTTTGAACGCAAGGCTCAGGTAGAGGAGCGACGCCGAGAGCAGCCTCCAGTGTTCCACCAGCAGCGTGATGAGAAGTCGCCCGATGCGCCCATTGCCGTCCAGGAATGGGTGTATCGTCTCGAACTGTGCGTGTGCGATCCCCGCGCGCACGAGTGGCGGGAGAGGATCGTCCTCATGGATCCATCGTTCCAGTGCCGTCAGAGCATTGGGCACAGCATCGGGCGGAGGCGGAATGAAGGTGGCCAGGCCCGGCGTGCCGCCGCCGATCCAGTTCTGGGAGGCGCGGAGCTGTCCCCGCTGCTGCTGTGCGCCCCTTGTGCCCTGCATCAACCGTGCGTGGGCCTCGCAGAGAAGGCGCACGGAGATGGCCAGCCCGCCGGCCTTGGACGTCTCCATCCGGGCGAAGGACAGAGCGTCGATGTAGTTGCAGACCTCCTCGACCTCGGCAGGACGTTGCGCCTGGCGCGTGGCCTCGTAGGTCACCAGATCGACGAGCGTGGCCTGGGTGCCTTCGATCTGGGAGGACACTACGGCCTCCTTCCTGATGAACCCGTAGAGGAACCAGTCCACGCTGGGGACCATCGTGCCGGCCACTTCCAGGCGGCCGAGAGCGCCGACGGCCCGCGCGTGCAGCTCGGCCAGGCGGCCCTCGATGGCCAGGGGTGGCTCGGACGGCGGGAGAGGGTGAGGGATGAAGGCGCGCACGCTCTCGCCGCCGACCGATATCTGCCGGTAGATGCCGGTGATGCGGGCCATAAGGAACGTCTCCTTGCACAAGGCAATTCCTTAGTAACGATATCTTACCTTACCCAGCGCGTTAGTCAAGTGTTCTTTACTAAGCTCATCGCGAGGCGGCCCTGGCTTCAGGCATGAGGACGATGCTGGCCTGCGGCGTCGAGAAGGCGGCGCGCGGCATCACGTGTCTGTCCGAGGTGTTGCGCGTCGTTCCCGACTCCCCGAACGACTGACAGGCCGGCCGCCGCTTGTCCCGCACGCACCGCGCCGGTATGCTGTCCGGCCGTGTCTCTTCCTTCGCTTACCCCCAGGCCATACGGGAGCCGGCCATGCCCAGGGAGTACGTCATCACCAAGCCGGGCGAGCTTGTGCTGCGGGAGTATCCCGAGCCGGAGCCCGGTCCGCATCAGGTGAAGGTCCGCGCGGAGTTCGGCGCCGCCAAGCACGGCACCGAGATGGCATTCTACAAGGGATACTTCTTCGACCGAGGGGGCTACGACGACGAGTATCAGCTCTGCCGCGACGAGCCGCCCGGGTGGTTCGATTTCGGTGCGGGCAACATGGTCGTGGGCGTCGTCGAAGCCGTCGGTCTGGAGGTCGAGCGGCTGAAGGAAGGCGACCGCGTCTTCCACTACTCGAGCTTCCGCGAAGTGACCCTCATGCCGGAGGACGCGCGGCTCCTCCCCGATGGCGTAGGCTGGAAGGCCGCCGTGTGCCTGGACCCGGCCGACTTCGCCATGGGGGCCGTGCGCGACGGACACGTGCGGATCGGCGACGCCGTGGCCGTCTTCGGCCTGGGGGCCATCGGCCAGTTCGCCGTCCAACTGGCAAAGCTGGCGGGCGCCTGTCCCGTCATCGGCGTCGACCTGTACGGGCTGCGCAGGGACGTCGCGGCGAAGTACGGCGCCGACCTCGTGCTCGACCCCAACGCGGAAGACGTCGGCCTGCGCATCAAGAAAGAGACGGGCAAGCGCGGGGCCGACGTCTGCATCGACTTCTCGGGCAGCGACGCGGGGCTGCACTCGGCCATCCGCGCCGTGGCCTACGGGGGGACGGTCGTGGAGGGCTCGTTCCCCAGGCCGGGATGCCCGAACCTGGACCTCGGAGCAGAGGCCCATATGAACCGGCCGACCATCGTCTTCAGCCGGTCGTGCAGCGAACCGAACCCGGACTACCCGCGCTGGGACGAGCGTCGCCTGATCGACTGCTGCTGGCGGATGCTGCGCGATGGGCTCCTCCAGGCCGAGGACATCGTGCAGCCCGTCGTCCCGTTCGACGAGGTGCTGGAGCATTACCCGAAGATCGCCACCGCGCCGGAGACGAACCTGAAGCTCGGCGTGAGGTTCTGAGTCCAGCTAGGTCGCGGAAGCGTCTGTGGGCGGCCGGCAGTCTTCAGTGTCATCCCGAACCCGCTGAAGGGTGGGTGAGGGATCTCGGCCGGGCGCTTCTGAACCGAGAGATTCCTCGTCCCACAGGCGCGGGACTCGGAATGACACGCGGTTTGTAGCCGAGAACTCGGGCGTACCCATGAGGGATGACAATACCTGCAGCATGGGTGGAAAGGGGGAAGCATGAGAGCGGAACTGCTGCTTTTCGAGAAGGGAGGCCCGGCCAACACGGAGGCCACGCTGGCCGCCGCCCGCAAGCGAGCCGAGGAGCTGGGCATCAAGGACATCGTCCTGGCCACCTCAACCGGCGAGACGGCCCTGAAGGCGCTCGACGCGTTCGACGGCATGGACGCGAACATCGTCGGCGTGACGCTTCACGCGGCGTACTGGAAGATCTACGCGCCGCCGGATCCGGAGAAGGTCGGCTCGGCCGAAGCCAGGGGCGTGCAGTTCCTGACGGCCACCCACGCCCTGATGGGCAGCGTGGAGTCGGCCATCCGGGACAAGTTCGGCGGCCTGCCGCCCGTCGAGCTCATCGCCCACGCCTACTACACCTTCAGCCAGGGCACGAAGGTTGCCGTCGAGGTGGCCGTCATGGCGGCCGACGCCGGCCTGATCCCCGTCGACTGCGAGGTGATCGCCGTTGGCGGGACGGGCGAGGGCGCCGACACGGCGCTGGTTCTGAGCCCCGCCTACTCGACGAACTTCTTCGACCTGAAGGTGCACGAGGTGCTCGCCAAGCCTCGGTGAGCGGGGTGGGGAGGCTCAGGCGGGCCTTGAGCCCCTAACAGGACGCCCACTGGCTTCGGCCGGCTGCAGCGCCGGCCCGCGGCGTCGGGCTGCATCGGCGATGCTAACCGTTGCATCGCCTGCTTCGCCCTCCTTGCGCTCCGGCTCTTCGCTCGCCCTCGGGCCGACGTGATGGGTCCTGTTAGAGGCTCTTAGTCCTGATGGTCCGGCCGCAGCCGGGGCAGATCATCTGGCGCGCGCTGTGGCCGGGGCTCAGGTTGACCGTCCAGTCGCAGGGGCAGCGGAACCCTTGCCACTTCCCCGGCGTGCACTTGAAGGTGGGTCACTTGCCTTCGGGAAGTTCCTTCGCCTGCGCAGCGGCCTCCCGCTCTTTGGCTCCCTGCAGGGGACTCGCCGCTCCCTCGCCCATCTGCCGGCCGGCCAGCCCCGCCGCAGTCGCCGCGCCGGCGGCGGCCGCGACCGCCCTGGGGATGGGCGTCACGCGGCCGCCGCGGGGACCGGGCACCTCGTCCTTCTTATAGCCCGGCGGGACCTTTATCTTAAGGCCGCACGCGCAGGTCAGGAACAGGTAGCCGCCCATCCGATGCAGAATGTCGACGGCATCCCGGGCCTTGGCCAGGCCCGTCTTCTCCGGCTCAGAGGATGGGGCGCGCAGGCCGACCGGCTGCGCGTCGGCCAGCGTCCGGTCGCCGAGCAGGTGCCCGCCCTGCGCGCGGGCGTAGGCCGCTTCGTACTCGGCGTAGCCGGCGCCGCCCATGGCGCGCAGCACGCGCACGCGATCCTCCGTGGGCGGATGCGTGCTGAACAGGCTGTGAGCCGCGCCGCCCTTCAGAGGGCTGACGGTGAACATGGGCGCGACGGCCCTATTCACCTTCGCCATCTTCTGCGCGGAAGCCGATATCTTCTCCAGCGCGGAGGCCAGGCCCGCCGGGTAGCGGGTGAACCGCGCCGCCGAGGCGTCCGCCAGATACTCCCGCCGACGCGAACACGCGAGGTAGAGCAGTTGCGCAAGCAAGGGAGCCAGCACGGCCAGCACCAGAGCCAGGATGAGGACCACAATCTGGGCCTGGCCGCCGCCCTTGCCGCTGGATCGCCTCCTGCCGCGTCCGCCGCTGTAGAAGACGCCACGCACGAATGCGTCGGCCAGCAGGATAATGGCGCCCATCATCACGCCGGCCAGCACCATGAAACGGGTATCGTGGTTCTTGATGTGGCCGATCTCATGCGCCACGACGCCCTGAAGTTCGTCGCGGCTGAGCTGCATCAGCAGGCCGGCCGTCACGGCCACGGCGGAGTTCTGCTCGTTGCCGACCGCAAAGGCGTTCGGCGCGTCGGTGTCAATGATGTAGACCTGCGGCATCTTGGGCAGGCCGGCGGCAATGGTCATCTCCTCGACGACGTTGAACAGGACGGGCGCGTCGTCGTGCTGGATGCGGCGGGCCTGAACGCTGCCCAGCAGCATCCCCCGTCCGCCGATGACGGCCGTCATCCACAGGAAGAGCCAGATCACCACGGCTGCGAGCACGCCCACGAAGGCATAGTCGGGGGCGAAGTAGAGGCCGATCCCGTAGCCGAGCGCGATCAGGATGCCGGCCATCATGAGAATCAGCACGGCTGAACGCCGCTTGTTGGCGCGGATTGCTTCCCACATTGCGCGTCAGGTCCTGTCTCGATTACACCTGTTCAACGTTGCACGGGCTGCCGGCCTTACCGTCATCCCGAGCTCGCATGCGGCGAGCGAGGGATCTCTTGGTCCGGGCCGTCAAGCCCGAGATTCCCGCCGATAGGCGGGTAAACCTCGTCCCGCAGCGCCGGGACTCGGAATGACAAGTTGTGACCCGTCCGCCACAGCGGGTCCGGCCATGCCGTGGCGCGCATCACAGCGACGCCACAGCCGACCTTGCCGCCAGGGATGTTCACCCGCCACACGGCGGGGCGGCGCTACAGGCCACGGGCCGCCAGACGTCTTTGCCCGCGGCCGGGCGGGGTGGCCCTGCAGCTGACCTGGTACTGCCCTGCCGGCGTGCAACCGCTTCGCGCGGTGGCCGTACGCGACAAGGCTCAGAACTTGACCTCGGGAACCTCGCGCTCCGCTGCGACCTCGAGCTCGAACAGCTCGGCCTGCTTGAAGCCGAACATGCCCGCGATGGTGTTGGCCGGGAAGCTCTGGGTGCGGATGTTGTAGCTCATCACCTGGTCGTTGTAGAACTGGCGGGCGAACCCGATCCTGTTCTCGGTCGAGGCCAGCTCCTCCTGAAGGGACAGGAAGTTCTGGCTCGCCTTCAGGTCCGGGTATTGCTCGACCACGACGAAGAACTGGCCGAGGGCATTGGTCAGGTTCTGCTCGGCGCCCGACGCCTGGGCCGCTCCGCTCGCCTGGGCCGCCAGGTTGCGGGCCTTGGTGACGGCCTCCAAGGTCTCGCGCTCGTGCGTCATGTAGCCCCTGGCCGTCTCCACGAGGTTCGGAATCAGGTCATGCCTGCGTTTGAGCTGCACGTCTATCTGGGCCCACGCGTTCTGGAACTGGTTGCGCAGCCGCACCAGCCCGTTGTAGGTTCCCACCACCCACAGGATCACGATGACGATCACGCCGATCAGGATGTAGACACCTATCATCTGGCCGGCCTCCCTTTCCGCTACGAGTTCTCGCCTTCGGCGGGCCCGAGCTCCGCGAAGAACCGGGCCAGAACGTTGTCCTCTTCGGCGCCGGCCGCCTGCACGACGGCGGGCAGCTCGCCTCTGTCGAACCACAGCCCGTGCTCGCGCGGGCACCTGTCGAGCACGATCGGCGGGTCGGTCCGCGTGCGGACCTCGCGCAGGGCCTTGCGGCATATGGGGCAGCGCCGCCGCTCACCTGCCTCCTTGCCCTTCTCCTTCTCCAACGCGCTCAGCAGCTCGCCCCGCAGCGTGCCCGCCTTCCGCCCGATCAGCTCCAGCTCGCCGGAGTCGAGCCACACGCCGTTGCACTCCGGGCAGTAGTCGATCTCCACGAGTTCGAACTCGAGCACGAGCATCTCGGCGTCCTCACAGGCCGGGCATAGCATTGTACGCCTCCCAAGGCAGCATTATTCGCACATGTTACATGCGGACTGCGGCCGGCGCAACGGTGTTTGCCTTGATGGCGCCGGGCCGGCGGGGCAGAATGTGCCGGCATACAGGACGTCCCTTCTCGGCGTGAGGGAGCACTTCAGGGAGCAGGCAGCGAAATGAGGAAACTGATCGTGATTCTGACGCTGGGATCGCTGGCCGCCGGCGCGGCGGCGCAGCCCGAGCGCCTGGCGCTGCGCAGCGCAGTCGCCCGCCTGGAGCTCGACGCGGCGCGGGGCGGGGCCGTCCGCTCGTTTGTGGATCTGGCGACGGGACGCGACTTCGCGGCTCGCCGGGCCGAGCCAGTCCTGTTCTGGGTCGCCCTCTCGAAGCCGGGGGATGCCTCCGGCCAACTGGAGTGGCTCAACAGCAGCGACGCGGAGAGCGCCAGCTACGACGTCTCCGAGGAAGCCGGCCGCAAGACGGTCACCATCGCCTACCGGAACCTCGGCGGACGCCGCATCCACGCGGACTGCGCCGTCTCCGCCGCCGACGGGGAAGACATGATCCGGTGGCGCATCCGCATCCACGGCGCAGAGCCGTCGGTTCTGGAGGAGGTGGGCTACCCCGTCATCACGCTGCGGGCGCCAATCGGGGACGACGCCGGCAGCGAACGGCTCGCCGCGGGCCTGACCAAAGGAGGAGTCTGCCACGAGCCGAGCCGATGGCCCCTCGGCACCACGCTCCACGCGCGGCAGCCGGGTGAGCTTGCCGCGCAGTTCGGCTGCTGCTACGACGCACGCTGCGGATTCTACTCGGCCACGGCGGACAGCCGGGGCTACCCGAAGGCGCTTCAGTTTCGCCGCAATCAAGACGGCCTTCAGCTCGCGTGGCGTCGGCCCTGCTTCCACGAACTGGCGGAGCCATTCGAACCGGGCTACGAGGTCCTCACCTCTACGTTCCGATCTGCAGAGCCGGACCGCCCCACGGACTGGCGGGACGCCGCCGACATCTACAGGGAATGGGCGCTGGAGCAGCCCTGGTGCGCGCGCACGCTGGCCCGGCGCGACGACCTGCCCGACTGGCTCCGGGACGGGCCCGCCATGGTCCGCTTCAATCGGGAGTGGCTGGGCCGGCCCGAACGGATAGAAGCGTGGCTTTCGGGCTACTGGCGCCCGAGGTTCGCGGACGCGCCCCTGATCGTCGCGTTCTGGGGGTGGGAACGGGTGGCATCGTGGATATCGCCGGACTACTTCCCCCCGTATCCATCGGAAGAGGGACTTGCCCGCTGCGTGCGCGCGGCAAAGGCCGTCGGGGGGCACCCCTTCTTCTGGCCGTCGGGCTACCACTGGGCGGAGACCTACGGCAAGCAGGCCGACGGCGGCTTTGAGTGGGACGACCGCCAGGACTTCCGGCAGACGGGGCTGCCGCACGCAGTGCTGAACAGGGACGGCACGCCCTGGAGCTGGACGCCGCCCTGGCTGCGTGGCGGGACGAACCGCGCCCTCTGCCGGGGCGACCTCTGGACCCGCCGATGGCTCAATGACATCGCCGTCGAACTGACCGGACGCGGGGCGGACATGATCCAGGTCGACCAGGTCGTCGGCGGCCTGGCGCCAGGAGGCGGAGCCTGCTTCAGCCGCAATCACGGCCACCCGCCCGGGCCCGGCCTGTGGGACACCGAAGCCTTCGTCGAGCAGCTCGACACGATGCGCGAGGAATGCCAACGCCTCAACCCCGACATCGTCATCGGCATCGAGGAGCCTCAGGAGCTCCACATCCAGCAGGTGGGCATCCAGGACTACCGCGATTACCAGTCGCGCTACGGCGAGCCGAAGCAGGCCGAACGCGCCTCCGTCATCGCCTACCTGTACCACGATTTCGTCCCGTTCTTCCAGAGCAACCCGCGCCCCGGCGACCTGCACATGATGGCCTACTGCCTGGTCACCGGCCAGGTGCCTCATCTGGTGCCCCACTGGCCGATGGAGCCGTCGCCGGCGCTCCGCAACGGCGGCTTCGAATCCTGGGACGGCGACGTGCCCGACGGCTGGGAGCACGTCAAAGGCTATCGCGGTCAGGACTACGCGGGGCGCCCCTGCCGCGACGAAGCCGTGCGGCACACGGGCCGCTACAGCCTGCGAATCGAAAGCAAGGAGCCGGACGACATCGGGCAGGTTTCCCAAAACGTGCCCATCGGCCCGAACGCCCTGAAGCCCGGGCAGGGCTACCGGTTCAGCGTGTGGTCCAGGGCTGCCTCTTCGGCGCGGCCGAATAACGCCGTGGTCGGGGCGTTCGACGCCGAGTGGGAGGCAAAGGGAGTATGGATGGTTCCGCTTGCCGACGGAGAGGAGTGGCGGCGCGGCGAGGTGGAGTTCACGATGCCGGCGGGCGCGCTGCGACTGCGCATCATGCTGCACGTGGTGGGCACGGCGACCGTCTGGCTGGACGAC
>CAZSET010000089.1:0-9256 GCA_964605915.1 uncultured candidatus Brocadiaceae bacterium
GACCTCAGGGCTCCTGCAGTATGGCATTCCTGTCCTTCAACTGCTCCCGAAGCACAGTGGCCGCGTAGGAAAGGAACTTCTTGACGCAGGGCGTCCTGAGCGAGTAATGCACCTTCAGGCCGTCTTTGCGACTGCTGACTATGCCGGCCCTCAGCATCACGGCCAGATGCCGCGAGACGTTGGAGAGCCGTGCGCCCACGTGTTCGGCGATGTCGCAAACGCACTGCTCACCGTGGCTCAGGAAGTCCGCGATGGCCACTCGCAAGGGATGCGCCAGCCCCTTCATCACCTCGGCCTTGAGCTCGTACGCCTTTCGGGTTTTTTCGTCCACGACAGGTTCCCCGATGTTGCCGGCGCACATACGTGAGTATTTCCCCATTCAGTAGCACACTTGATCGGCCGCGTCAAGGGGCGCACCGCCAAAGGCATCTGCCCTGTGGCCCTCGTGGGACGGCGGGCCCGCCATACGCCGCGCTGCCGGGCCGGGCGGCCGGGCGTCACTCCCCCAGCAGCCGCGTCGCCGTCTCCCTGTAGGTGGCGATCAGGCCCTCGTCGGTGTCCGGCATCCTGGCGGGCGCCAGTTGCCACGTTTCTTTGGTGACCGCCTTCTGTCCCGGCTGGAGGGTGACGGCGGCGCCGACCACCTCGAGCTCTATGTAGCCGATATTGCTCGTGTAGACCTCGCGGGGCGCTTCCGTCTCGGGCGTCGGCGCCTCGGGCATGCTGAAGGACTTCAGATAGATCAGGTCTTTCCTCCAGGAGCCGAGCCAACCCGGGCCACCCGAGATGAAGACCTTGCCGGGAATGCCCGTCGGCTTGAGCAGCAGCATTCCCTCGTGGCGGCTCCACTGCTCGTCGAGTGACTCGCTCTTGGTTACCCGATACTGCGCGCCTGGATCGAGGGGGACGAACGCCGCGCAGTCCGACGGCACCTGCGTGACCTCCCAGACGGCGCCGTAGACCGGACGATCCGAGACGTTCTGCATGACCTGTTCGATCTCGACGCGCGTTCCCGTCGGCGCCATGGTGATCCGGCGGTCGAACCGGACGCCGTGCTGATGGCTGGCCATCCCGGTCAGTTGCAGCGATCCGCCGGCGGTGATGGCCGTTCTGCACGGGCCGCGGTCGAGCTGCCAGTCCGGCGGCCAGTCCCAGTCGTCTTCCGGCGCGATCCATAGCTTGTAGCCGCCGAAGTTCAACCACTGCGCGGTCTGCTCCATCGGGGCCGGCTCGGCGGCGGAGGCCGGCGTCAGCTCGGCGTCGACCCAGAGCACGTTCTCCCCGTCCACGAGCGAGTACTTCATGATGCGGGCTATCTGCGGCACGACCACCAGCTCCACCTCGCCGTTGGTCATGCGATAGGCGCCCTCCCATCCGCAGAAGTCGCCCTTGCTGATCGTCACTCCACCCGCGCGATGGATCACGTGCCCGCCGGGCCTGGCGCACCCGCCGGCCAGCACCAGCGCGCCGATGACGGCGCTCAGAGACAGAACGAGCCTTATCGAGATGGCCATTGCCGTGCTCCCCAACAAGAGTTGTCCTGCCAGCCATGGCGGGCCGGCACCCGCCTAAGGTAACCAACGGGATGGCCTTCATCAAGTGCTCCGGGCCATGTGGCATCGCTTACGGCGCCCGGTGTTCTCCCGGCGTCACGTACCGCGGGCGGGGTCGCGCGTGGGGCAGATCGGGGCGTGCACTTGACAGGCGCCCGGCGCGCGTATTACGATTTCCGGATTCGTAGCACCGCCTGCGCGCTCGCCCGGATCAAGCAGGTCCGGGCAAGCCCGGCACGCAGGCGCAAGCTGCGCAGGGCGTGCAATGGTGGGCCTTCCTCTTTCCGTCAGTGCTGAGTATGTGTCCGACTGCCCCGAGGAGGATGAGCATGTGTGACTATGAAGCACCAGGCGGGCGCTTCGTCGCGAGCGCCTTGATCGCGCTACTTCTGTTGCTGGGTGTCGTCCGCGCGCCGGCTGCCCGCGCCGCCGATGCTGCTACGGACGTTGCTGAAACCGAGGAGGCGGCGACACAGGAGGAAGGCGAGGTCCCCACCGTGGAGGTAGTGGCGACGCCGATTGTGGAGCCAACCGTAACGACGCGCTACGGCACGCAGGTCTCCACGGTCAGCGAGTCGCAGATGGAGGCGCTGGACGCGCGGGACCTTCCATCGGCCCTGCGCCGCGTGCCGGGCGTGACCATCTCGCGCTACAACCACGTGGGCAGCTACGGAGGCAGGGAGGGGGGCGCCGTTATCATCCGCGGCATGGGCGGCGCGCGTCCGGGCGCGGACATCCTGACCATGGTGGACGGAATACCGAAGGTGGTCGGCGTCTGGACGCATCCGCTGATGGACGTGCTCAGCATCGACAATGCCGAGCGCATCGACGTCTACAAGAGCCCCCAGCCGGTCTTCCACGGGAACATGGGGTTCGCCGCCGTGGACCTGGTGCCGAAGCGCCGGACCGAGCCCGGCTTCGAGACGCGCCTGTCCGGGGCGTACGGCGCTCACCACACCGTGCTGGAGACCATCGAGCACGGCGGCAAGGTGGGGCCGTGGGACTACTACGTCCTGCAGTCCTACAAGCGTTCCCGCGGTCATCGCCCTCACTCCGCCGGCCAGGTGGAGGACTACTTCGTGCGCCTGGGACGGGAGCTTTCGGACGTCTGGGATCTCTCTTACACCTTCGTGCATACCGACAGTTGGGCTGAGGATCCGGGGCCCGAGGGAGGGCCTGTGCCGGAGCGCGATCGGTTTGGCATCCGGGACGACATGCACGTGCTGACGCTGTCCAACCACAGCGGAGCGACCGACGGCCACGTCAAGTTCTATTGGGACAGCGGCCACATCGATTGGCCGCAGTTCGACGTGGAGCCGTTCAACAGCGTGACGGACTACGACAACTACGGGCTGAAGGCGCAGCAGACCGTCTACCCCTGGGAGGGCGGCGAAGTGATCCTGGGGTTCGACTATGACGTCATCGGCGGCACGTTCGTCGAGGAGCGGCCATCCGGGAACCTTTACGAGGGCTCGAAGAAGTCCTTCCACCTGGTTTCGCCCTATGCGATGGTCAGCCATTTGTTCGGGGAAGAGGAGGGCTGGCACTTCATCCCCTCGGCCGGCGCGCGCTTCACGGATCACGATGAGTTCGAAGACGGCTGGGGCCCCCAGGCCGGCGTGGTCCTCGGCAAGGGGGAGAGCGAGCTGCACGCGAATTACGCGCACGGGTTCAACTACCCGGGCGTCTATGCCGTGTTCCAGACGGAGAGCGCCTGGCACGCCGGCGAGGCGTGGCAGCAACTGGAGCCGGAGGAGCTCGACCACTACGAGGTCGGCCTGGCCCACCGGGTCTGCCCGTGGCTCAAGGCGCAGGCCGTCGCCTTCTGGAATGACGGCGAGAACCGCATCCAATTCGTCGCTCCGCCCCCGCCGCCGCCCGTGTTCCAGAACATCGGCGACTTCAAGACCGAGGGGGTCGAGGTGACCCTCGACGTGAACCCGGCCTCCAACTGGAGCGCGTTCGTGGGCGCGACCTTCCTCACAGAGATCGAGCCAGAGGAACTGCCCTACGCACCTGAGGATTCCTTGAGCTTCGGCGCCAGCTACAGGCCGTGGGAACGCTGGCGGTTCGACCTGGACGGGCAGTACGTCTCCGACGTCTTCACCACGAATCCACGCTTCCCGGGCGCGCAGGTCGAAGTGGATGACTACTGGCTGTTCAACGGCAAGGTGACTCATACGCTGACGCAGCGCGACGACAAGGTGCAGGCAAAGGTCTTCATGGCGGTTGAGAATATCTTCGACGAGAGTTATGAATATCGGGCCGGTTACCCAATGCCGGGCACGACGCTGACGGCGGGTTTCGAGGTCCGCTTCTGAGCAGAGGCCGTGATGGGGATTCCATCGAAGGGGCAGTGGCTGGCCATTGGCGCGCTGGGCGCCATGGTGTGCGGGCTCGTCTGCGGCTGCGGGCGCGAGGAGCCCGCGTCGGAAGCGGAGGTCGGGTCCGGACAGGAGCCGCCCGCCGTGGCCGTCGGCACCTCGATGATCGAGTGTGCCGTGCGGAGTCTGAGCGGCGGCCAGGTGGCCGTGCACCGCCTTGGTCCGCCGGGGCAGTGCCCGGGGCACTTCGACCTGACGCCGGGTGACTTTGAGGCGATCATGAGGAGCCGGTTGCTCCTGCGCCACGACTATCAGGGCTACCTGGACGAGAAGCTTCAAGGGGTTGCGCGCGGGCGGCGTATCGGCGTCCTCGTGACGGCGGGCGCCCAGACCATCCCGGCCAACTACGTCGACCTGTGCCGCCAGGTGGCGGACGAGATGAGCTCCGCCTTCCCGGCACTGGCGCCCACGGTGGACGCGAAGCTGGCCGAGGTGGAGCTTGCCGCGGAGCGAATCGCGGCGGATGGCCTCCAGCAGGCTGCTCCGCTGGCTTCCATGCCTATCGTTGCCTCGAACTTCCAGAAGGAGTTCTGCCAGTGGCTGGGGCTGCGGGTAGTGGGCGAGTTCGATCTGGCGGACGAGATGTCGCTGAAGGACCTCGAGAGGCTGGTCCGCGCCGGGCGGGAGGGAGGGGCCGTTGCCATCGTCACTAACCTCCAGCGCGGCGAGCGCGAGGGCAGGCCGATCGCCGAGCGCCTGCGCGTTCCGTTGGTTGTGCTGAGCAACTTCCCGCTCGAGCCGGCAGAGCCCGACGGTTACAGGCAACTGGTGGCGGGCAACGTGCAGAAGCTGCTGGCCGGGTGCGGGCATGGCGCCGATCGTTGAACTCAACAGCGTAGGCGTGTCCCTGGGCGGCAGGCCGGCCCTGCGTGATCTCACCTTCAGCGTCGAGCGGGGCGAAATGCTGGGCCTGATCGGCCCGAACGGCGCGGGCAAGACGACGCTGCTCCGCACGCTCTTGGGCATGCACCGGCCCTGCGCCGGATCGCTGACGGTGCTCGGCCGCGATCCCTCCGCGCTGAAGGGCGCCGGCCTGGCGCGGTTCCGGCTCAGGGCCGGCTACGTTCCTCAGCTCGACGCACGGCAGGCCAGCGTTCCGCTCACCGTGCGCGAGGTGGTGGAGATCTCGCGGGCCGGCCGGGCGGGCCTGATGCGCCGGCTTCGCCCGGAGGACCGCGCGGCGGTCGACGCCTGGCTGAGTCGGATGGGGCTAATGGACCTGGCCGACCGTCCCTACGGCGAGCTCTCCGGGGGCCAGCAGAGGAAAGTCCAGCTTGCGCGGGCGCTGGCGCAGGAGCCCGACGTCCTGCTGATGGACGAGCCGGCGGCGAACCTGGACCTGGCCTGGCAGGAGACGCTCATCCGGCTGATCGAGCAGGTGAGCGCAGACACCGGCGTCACGATGCTGCTGGTCACGCACGACCTGTCGCTGCTGCCCGCCTCCTGCGGGCGGATCCTGGTGCTGGCGGACGGCATGTTGAAGGCGATCGGTCCGACGAGAGAAGTTCTGGTTCCCGAGGTGCTCATGGCTCTCTACGGCACGCCCGTCCGAGTCGAGCGGCATGACGGTCGGTATCACGTGCTGCCTGCGGCGGGGCAGGATTCCGATGCTTGAATCGCTGGACATCTTCGCCACCATCATCGCGGCCGCGGTTCTGGGCGGGGCGGGATGCGCTCTGGCAGGCTACTTCCTCAGCAATCTCAGGCTGCCGTTCATGGGTGTCTGCCTTTCGCACGCGGCCATGGCGGGGGCGGTCTTCGCAAACCTGCTGGGCGTGCCGATCTGGCCCGCGGCCTTCAGCACGGCCATTGCGGTGTCGTTCATGGTCGGCTGGCTGGCCGAGCGCATGCGGCTGGACCTGAACGTGTCGATGGGCATCCTGTTCTCCTTCATCATGGGCGTGGCCTTCATCGGCGTGGGCCTGACGAAGGGCCCGAAGACGGAGGCGCTGGGCCTGATCTGGGGCAGCGTGCTGTTGGTCTCCAGGCGGCACGTGCTGTGGACCGGCGCCGCGACGCTCGTTGCGCTCCTGTTCGCGATCGCGTTCGGCAAGGAGCTGAAGGCCATCCTGTTCAGCCGCGCCATCGCCGCGTCGTCCGGCGTCAGGGAGAAGTTGGTATACTACCTGCTGTTGCTCGTGTCGGGCCTCGTCATCACGGTGAACCTGGAGGCCATCGGCGGGCTGATGCTGTTCAGCTTGCTTGTGGCGCCGCCGGCCGCGGCGTGTCGGCTGAGCCGCAGGTACTGGACCTCGCTGGGGCTGAGCATGGGGCTGGGCGCTGCCGCGGCGCTCGGAGGCCTGTCCGTGTCTTACGCCCTTAACGCGCCGGCCGGCGCCAGCATCGTGGTGGTGGCCAGCGCCATCTTCGCGTTGACAGCCGTGCTCACCGAGAAAGGCAGGCAGCCCCATGTCGCCCTATGAGGGCAAGCGGCGCTTCTTCGACGAGACGGCCCCCCAATGGGCGCACGGCGGCTTCGACGAGGACGAACGACCGATCGCCGAGTGGATCGTTCGAGAGGCCGGGATCGGGGCCGGCACGGTCGTTCTGGAGCCCGGCTGCGGGGCGGGGCGGATGACCAGGCTGCTGGCGGAGGCCGTCGGGCCCGCCGGTCGGGTAATGGCCTGCGACATGAGCGAGAAGATGGTCGATGCCGCCAGGCGGAACGCCGCCGCCGAGAACGTTCGCGTCTATCACGGCGCTGCCGAAGACCTCGACCTGCCCCGCCGGTCGGTGGACGTCGTGCTCTGCTTCGACGTGTTTCCGCACTTCGAGGAGCCGGCGAACGTGCTGGGCGTCTTCCGATCCGCCTTGCGGCCGCAGGGCAAGCTCGTGATTGCCCACTGCCCGGGCCGTCGGGAGGTCAACGAGCGCCACAGGCAGGCGGGACGTGCCGTGGGGGCTGACCGGCTGCCGGAGGCGGACGCGATGAGGTCGTTGCTCGAGGCCGGGGGCTTCGTGGTCGAGAGGCTCATCGACGAGGCCGACCGGTACTACCTGGCGGCCGGCCTGCGGCCCGGATACTCAGCCCCCGCCGGCGCATGAGGCCCATAATCCGGGAACAGCATTCGCCTCGCCGCAGCGGAACGCCCGATGGCTCCTGTGCCGTCTCCGCCCGCCCCGTTGTCTGCGACATTGACAGTCGCCTTTGCGGACGCTAGTCTGCTGGCGGCGATACATACCTCGAGGAAGCCCAAGGGTCGACGAGGCGGCGCCTAAGTCACCTGGAACGTGGCTTTCCTCCGCAGTTTCTCCGGCGCGGTGCCGGGCACGCGAAGTGTCAGTGACTCGGTCCGTTGCTGCCGGAACATTCACGAAAACGCGATCTAGTTGTCGAAGGGGAGGGACGTCTGTGTTCAGAACAGCGAGAGCCGTGCTGGCCGTGATAGTCTGGCTGAGTCTGTCGGGGATGGCTGCCCAGGCAGAGGCGCCGTCGAACCTGTTCCGCAACGCCGGGTTCGAGTCGGGCAACGAGGGCTGGGGAGCGTCGATCGCCGGTGGAACGTCTGCCGGCTTCGACATAACCGAGGAGGGTGCCGCGGCGGGTGAGCGCTGCGCGCTGGTGTCGATCGGCAACGCGGCGGGCTACGGCTACCAGTTCGGCCAGAGGGTGCCCAGCGGTCAGGTCGGCGAGGCGTACACCTTTGCCGTCCTGGCCCAGGCCGTGGGCGGGCCGGCACTCGTACGTCTGGAGGTCGAAAGGGCGGGCGGCGATTATGCCCGGGCCGGGCGGAGCGGACCGACCGTCTTGATGCCAGACCGCTGGACGGAGCTGCACACGACCTTCACCGTCCAGACGAGCTACCCCGAGGACTGGTTCGCGTACGTGAGCTGCACGCAGCCGAACGTTAAGTTCCGAGTCGACGAGTTCCGCCTTTATGCGGGCGATTACGTGCCTCACCCGGTGTTGAAAGGCGCCGAGTCCGAGCCCGGCGGGGGCCCGCCGGAGCGGATGAACCTGTTCGCCAACGCCGGCTTCGAGATGGGCACGGCCGGCTGGTCGGCCGCCAAACCGGCGGACACGGAGGTGGACTTCAGCGTGACGGACGATGACGCGGTCGAGGGCGAACGGAGCGCGCTGGTCGCGGTCGGGGCGGTGACCGGCTGGGGCCTTCAGTTGGGGCAGCAGTTGCCGGGCGGGCGGAAGGGCCAGACGTACAGCTTCGCTGCCCAGCTCAAGGCCGAAGGCGCGCCCGTCACGGTGCAGTTGGAGGTCGAGCGGTCCGGCGACCCCTGGGATAGGGCCGGCAGGAGCGGATCGCTCCTTCTGAAGCCGGGCCAGTGGACCGAGCTCCACGTGACCTTCACCGTGCAGGACGACTTCCCCGAAGGCTGGTCGGCCTACGTGAGTTGCGTCCAGCCGAACGCGATGTTCCGTGTTGACGCGGTGCGCCTCTACGAAGGGGAATACGAGTCCGACTGGCAGGGCCGGCCGGAAAGGCCCCGGGCTGCGGCCATCCGGGACGTGCCCGAAGAGGCGGAGCCGACCGAGCCCGTGCTCGGCTCGCTGCCGCCGACCGTGCGATTGTTCGACACGGGGCGACCGCTGGCCGGCCCGCTGGCGCCCGACGCGCCCGCACACCTGGAAGGCTGGAGCCAGGTGGCCGAAGGCGATACGGGGCACGAGTTTGCAGCGGACGCGGTATTCCTCAACAACCGGTTGGCGGTGGCCCTGCGCCGGGACGCTGCCGGCGTAGAGGTCTACGGCATCGGGCGCAGCGGCCTGAAGCTGCGCGCAGTGCTGGCGCCGCGGGGGCCTGGTGCTGATGCGAAGCTATCGTCGTGGAAACTGCTCGCCAACGGCCCGGAATCCGTCGGCGCCGAGATCGGCTTCCGGACGGCGGACGGCGCCGCGCTGGCCATCGGGTGCGAACTGAACGCAGGGCAGCTCTTTCTCAAGACGCACGCCGGCCCGGGCGTCGAGGCGCTGCGCATCGAGGCGCCCTGCCGGTTCGGCGTGCTGCCCGACTTCTTCGCCGACGACATCGTGCTCGATGCCACGGCCATGGCGGCCGGCCGCGCCGAGCTGCCCAGCGAGAACTTCTTCCTGCACATGTTGCCGGACCGCGGCGCGATTGTGATGGCCGTCTGGACCTGGCGGCAGGCGGACATGCACGTGCAGATCGACGGGGACGGCGCGCAGCGGGCGGTCCGTGCTTCCGAAGTCCCGTACGGTGAGGACGGCAGCGTCTACGTGGCCGTCATGGAGGGCCATCGGCTCTGGCACGTGCACGAGGTGGCGTCATCGGACGCCGGGCGCATCCTGCGCGTGAACTGGCAGACGCCGTTTCCGGCGCATTGGCGCGTGGATTGGACGCG
>CAZSET010000089.1:9266-14733 GCA_964605915.1 uncultured candidatus Brocadiaceae bacterium
CGGCGGGTACCGCAGGCCCTCCTTTGAAGGCTACGATGCGCGCCTCCCCGCCAACCGGAACCGTTGGACGACCGTTATCGGCTCGTTCAGTTATCCCTGCTGGATTGAGCAGGACGGGCGGGCCTACCTTCAGCCGTTGGGCAGCGCGCTGCGTTTCGTCGGGCCGGCCCTCATCTACCCCATCAACCGGGTGAACGAAACGCCCCTGGATGTCTACACCGTGACGGACATCGCGCGCGACACGCTCGGCACGGGGCCCTGCGAGTACATCCTGGACCTCGAAGGGCAGCGGACCACGCGCGCGGGACTGGCGACGTGCCCCACGCGCGACCGGCTTGACGCCATCTACGCCAAGGGCCAGCAGACTCAGCGCCGGGCCGAAGTCGAGCAGACCCTCGAAGACGTGATCGTCTTCATCAAGCACATCCGCAGCCGAATCGAGCATTACGTGGGCCTCGGCAAGGAGATACGCGCCTACCTGGCCGAGCAGAAGACGGCCCACCCGGAACTGGCGGAGCCCATCGGGCAGCTTGACGTCCTGGCCGAGTCCATCGACGTGCACGTGGCGGCACGTCGGCACATGATCAAGACACCGGCGGAGGCCGAAGAGCTTGCAAATCACTTCCGTCAGACGCTCCTGGGCTACGAGGGCGCCGACGCCCTGGCCAAGTGCAAGGAGTACACTCAGGCGTGGGTGAACATTGGCGGCAACCAGGACCACCTGGTGGGCGAGTGCCGCCTGGCGGTGAAGGTGCTCTATCAGCGCGCCGGGACCATCATGGCCGAGGAACCGGAGATGGCGGAGATGTGCCGCGAGATCCGCAGCCGCTGTCGGGGCGCGCTCAAGAACCCAACCAGCTACGAGGCCCCCAGGCACTGACGGCGCTTCAACGTCGAGCTTCCGGATAGACTACCTTCGGGCATTCACTCCTTGCCGCTTGCTCCGGTGCGCATTGCCGAGTTCATGCATCGGGTGCGTTTCCCCCGTTCACTTGCGGGCGGTCCCGGCAGGGGGCAAAATGCCCCGGCGACTCCGCGCGGGAAGGCCGCCGGTTGCAGCTATTCTGACGTTCGTGTTCTGAGGAGCCGAGAATGGACAAGGTGAGGATAGGCGTCATCGGTTGTGGCGTGATGGGCGTTCGGCATCTGGCGGCGGCGGCCAAGTCCCCGCTGGCCGAGCCGTTCGCCGCGGCGGACGTGCTGAAGGAACGCGCCGAAGCAGCGGCCAAGAAGCATGGCGTATCGAAGGTCTACGGAGATGGGCGGGAGCTCATCGCCGATCCCGACGTGGACGCCGTTGTGCTGGCGATGCCTACGGTCCATCGGGACGAGCTGGCCATCGAGGCCCTCGAGGCGGGAAAGCACCTCCTGGTTGAGAAGCCCGTGGCGATGAACGCGCGGGTCGTGGAGCGGATGATCGAGGCCCGCGGCGACCGCGTGGCGGCCTGTTGCTCGGCGCGGTTCCACGCCTTTAAGTCGGCGCGCGTGGCGGCGGACTTCGTGGCCACCGGCGTCCTGGGCGACCTGCGCGTCGTCCACTGCCGCGCCTACACGCCGGCGCGCGGCACGCCGAAGAAGATGCCCCCCGCCTGGCGGCTCATTATGGCCCTCAACGGCGGCGGCATCATGGCCAACTGGGGCTGCTACGACCTGGACTACCTGTTGGGCGTCTGCAACTGGACGCTCAAGCCCCGCCTGGCGTTGGCACAGACGTGGCAGGTGCCGCCCCGCTCGCGTCCCAACGTGGCCGAAGGCTCCGATGCCGAAACGCACGCCATCGCGCTGGTGCTTTGCGATGGCGGGACCGTCATCAGTTTCGAGCGCGGCGAGTACATGCCCAGCCCGGGGATTGGCGCCTGGCAGATCGTCGGCACCCACGGATCGCTCACGCTGCACATGCTCTACCAGGACGACAAGGTCCTCATGCACGACGACACGACGACCGAGGACGGCGTCGTCAGCAAGGAGGTCTGGCGCGGCGACGAGACGTGGGCCGAGATGCAGGGCTTCCCCCTGTTGGACTTCGTCCAGGCCATCGTCGAGGGGCGGGAGCCGCAGACGACGCTCGAGAAGGCGCTGGTGATCCAGAAGATCACGGATGCCATTTACGAGTCTGCCGACGGGGGCGCCGCCGCAGAGATCTCCTGAGTGCCGGGGTGCCCGCCGGCCAGTTCCTCAGGTTGCGAGGCGAGACGGCACTGCCATGGATCAGTGCGACGCGGAGCGCATACATGAGACGTCGGTCGCATTGCTGGCAGAGCCGGGCGTGCGAATCGAGCACGAGGCCGTCCGGGACGCGTTGCTCTCGGCCGGGGCAGGGCCCGGGACGGGGCCGGCGGACGTGCGCCTGCCCCGCCAGATGATCCAGGAACACCTGGCCCTTTGCCCCCACGAGGTCGTGCTGACTGACCGTCGGGGCCGCCCGGCAGTCCTGACTGCGACCTCCGACCCGCTCTTCTGGTCCTGCCCGGGCCTTCACCTCTGGCAGAACGGCCGGCACCGCCCGTTCACTTCCTCGGACATGGCCGGAATGGCACGGCTGCTGGACGGGCTTGAGAACGTGCACGCGGTGTTCGGCTTCTCGATGGACGACGTGCCGCCCGCCGGCCGGGACGTGGCCGGGCTGAACATCATTGCGCAGAATACGGCCAAGCACGTTCGCGTGCTCTGTTTCACCCCCGCCGGGGCCGACGTGCTGGTGCGGATGCGGCCCGTTGTGGGGGACCACCCCTGGTTCAGCATTGGGTTCACCGCGCACGGGCCGCTCAGGTGGACGGAGCTTGCGCTCGAGATCTTCCGTCGCACGGCGGGCCATGGCATCCCGACCACCGTCAATGGCGAGCCGATGGCCGGGGCCTCGGGGCCGGTTACGCTGGCGGGCTCGGCGGCCGTCGGCAATGCGGAGATACTGGCCGGCATCGTCGTCAACCAGGTCCTGGAACCGGGGCGGCCCTGCATCTACAACCTGGGCCTGGCGCACGTGATGGACATGCGGGCGGCCCTGGCGGTGACCGGCGGGCCGGAGAACGCGCTGCTGGCCGGCCTTTCGGCGGCGATGGGCAGGTTCTACGGCCTGCCTTCGTGCTCGTGGGTCTCAACCGAGGCGATGTGTCCGGACGCCCAGGCGGCGCTGGAGAAGATGTTGGGCTGGCACTCGCACGTGGCTTCGGGCGTCTCGCTCATCTGGGGCGTCGGCCAGCTCGAATCGGAGATGACCATCAGCCCGGCTCAGGCGGTTATTGACGACGAGATGATCTCCTACGTGCGGCGCTACATGCGCGGCGTGGCAGTGGACGAAGGGTCGCTGGCCCTGGACGTCTGCCGCGAGGTCGGCATCGCCGGCTCGTTCCTGGAGCACGCTCACACGCTGCGCAACTTCCGCACCGAGCTCTACATGCCACGCCTGCTCTGGCGGGACCGCCGCGCGAACTGGGCCGCCCGGGACGGCCGCACGCTCTCCGAGCGCGCCGAGGAAGTGGCCGCGGACCTGATGGACAGCCCCGTCGACACCGGCCTCACCGGGGACCAGATTGGAGAGCTCGACCGGATTACCTCCCAGTTCCTCGCCAGCCGGGGAGCTTGACCGCTCTTTCAAGCGAACGGGAGCAACTTCAGGGGACTAACCATGCTCAACGAGAAGATCGAGAAGGCGCGGCAGGCCGCACTGGACCTGCTGAAGCCGAGCCAGGAAGACCTGGAACACGGGGTCGAGCTGCACCGGGACTCGCTAGTCGTGGAGTCCTACGCGTTGCCCCCGCGCGCGGCTCCCGACGGCGACGCTCTGAAGGCAGCCACAGAGGCGGGCGCGCCGGCCACCGAGGTCCGCGAGATGCTCGAGTACATGCAGATGACCCGCATGGTTACCGACGCCCACCAGCGCGCCGAGTACGCCGAGACGTGGCAGGCGTCCGGCGTCGACTGCATACTCACCACGGCCGGCGAGGAGTGCCAGTCTCCGTTGAGGCTGATGCGCCGCCTGGCCCATAGCACGTTCGTGGCGGACGTGAGCGACGTGGTCGACCGGGCCGTCACGCCCGACGACATCGTCGCCGCGCACCAGAAGGGCCGCCCCTGCTTCTACATGACCCTCAACGGCGTGCCCCTCACCGAGGACTGGGAATCGGTCGAAGAGGAACTGCGTTACATCCGCATCTTCTTCGAGCTCGGCGCCCGCATGATGCACCTGACCTACCAGCGCCGCAACATGATCGGCGACGGCAGCGGCGAGACGGCGAACGCCGGCCTGAGCGACTTCGGCCGCGAGGTGGTCAGGGAGATGAACCGCGTCGGCGTCATCGTGGACGTGGCGCACTCGGGATGGCAGACCGCGCTGGAAGCTGCGCAGGTTTCCGAGAAGCCTGTGGTGGCCAGCCACTCGAGCTGCGCGGCGCTGTTCCCCCACATCCGCTCGAAGCCCGACGAAGTCATAAAGGCCCTCTGCGACACGGGCGGCTATATCGGCATCTACGCTGTGCCCGGTTTTCTGGGCCTGAGCGACGACCTGCTGGCCATGCTGGACCACCTGGACTACGCCGTCGAGACCTTCGGCGCCGAGCACGTGGCCATCGGCATGGACTATTGCGCCACGGCCTCCACCTACCACTCGGAACTGAGGAAGATGGGCAAGCTCCAGCAGCGGCAGCGCTGGCGGTGGCTCTGGCAGCCCGGCCCCACCGGAAGCCCGCCCGACCACGACCTGCCGGGCATGCTGAGCTGCTACTGGACGAACTGGCCCTACATCACGGTCGGCCTGGTCCAGCGGGGCCATTCGGACGAGGACGTCCGCAAGATCATCGGCGGGAACGTCTTGCGCGTGGCGCGGGAGGTCTTCCCCTCCGAGAGCATCGTGCGAGAGGCCCCGTAGGGAGCCCGTCCGTCAGGCCTGGGAGACGTTCTGTCGGATGTACCGGGGCGGCGGGCCCGCTACCAGCGGAAGAAGCGGTACGGGTCGTCCCACTCCTCCGGCACGTCCAGATAGAGGCCGTCCAGCCAGCGCGTCTCGCCTTCCTTCGCGGGCTGCGAGATGTGCGCAAGCAGCCGCGTTTCGCCCGCCGCGCCCATGTTGGCCAGCAGGCGCGTCACCAGGCATGAGACGCGCCGGAAGGTGCGCTTGACGTTCCTATTCTCGCCGGTATAGCCGAACTGCCAGGGGGCAAGCTGGCAGAAGACGACTGCCCCGCTCTGGGCCGTCGCCAGCACGCCGTCACCGACGACTGTGGCTCCCGCTGAGACGAGCGGCAGCTCGCGCGGGTCCCGGTTATGCACGTCGGCCGGCCCGATGCCTGTCAGCAGGGAGGCCGCGCCGGACGGCTCGAAGTAGGCGGCGATGTGCTCCGCACTCTTCGTCGAGACCTTCAGCGGGAGAAACGCGTTGGCCTCGTCGGAGTCGAGCCCGATCGCCAACACGTTGCCCCCCGCCTTGACCCAGTCGGCGATGGCCGGCGCGCGCGCGGCGAGCTGCTTGCCA
>CAZSET010000090.1:0-13664 GCA_964605915.1 uncultured candidatus Brocadiaceae bacterium
CGAATGCCCACATTGTGGAACCGTGATCGGCGTGCGCGAAGGCCAAATCGGCTCCGGCGGGAGGTGCCCTGGTTGTGGCCCAGACATCGGGATGGGGAGCAACCGGGAGAGCCGCGTGACAAGGCGTATTCCGGTGGCCAGCCGGGCCCTGGAGGATAAGGCCCGACAAAGCCAAGCAAGTTCCCCGCAGAACGGGAACAACATAGGAGGAGTTGCCTTCAATGGCTAGCGTTCCATCATCGCCACGCGACGTCCTGCGGATTGTCTTCCGCCGCAAGTTGGCCTGGATTATCCCGGTTGTGCTGGGTGTCCTGGCGGCTGAGGCGGTATGGCTGGGCGAACGACGCCTTCAGAAATGGCTGCCGCCCAGGTATCAGGCGGAGGCCATCGTGCTGCGCAAGGATCTGGGGGCCATGGGCCAGGCGCCCGGCTCGCTGATCTCCCCGGCAAGCGCGAGGCCTACGAAGGAAATCATCAGGCAGGAACTGCTTATGGACAACGCCCTCAGGGCCGTGATAACCACCGTCGAGCAGGCGAATCGCGACCGCTGGAAAGTGGCAGGCTATCCCGCCAACTACGCGTCGGATCGGCTCCCTGCCGACGTCGAGAACTGGAGCGCGGTGGATCCGCGCTGGCAGGCGCGATATCGCGAGGTGCGGAGAGCCGTCACCATAGACCGGATTTCGCAAAGGCAGGGCATCGATCTGGTGAAGATACAGGTCCAGCACTCCGATCCCTGGGAGGCAGCCGCGCTGGCGAACGCCCTGGCCGACCAGTATGTCGAGACGAGCAAGGCAAAGCTGAAGGATGACAGCCGCTTCAACCTCGGCTTCTACCAAGGCGGCCGGGACGAACACCTAGCGAAGGTACGGGAGGTTGAGGCCGAGCTGGACAAGTACCGCAAGGACTTCTTCGTGGATCTGCCCAACGTGAAGTTGGACATTTGGGGCAGGCTTCTGGCGCTCCGCACGGAAGAGGACGTGTGCGACGGCATGCTGGCCCAGATCGCGGCCAAATCGGCTGAGATAGACCAGCAGATCGAGAACGAACCGCCCACGGTCGAGGAGGAGACGAGCGTCCCGAACCCGGAGGCGACGGCACTCAAGGAGCAGATCCATCAGCAGGAGACATATCTTGCCATGCTGATGCTGAGTCGCACGGAAGCCCATCCGAGCGTCAAGCGTCTTCAAGAGTCGCTTGCGGTCCTCGAGAACGATCTGGCGGCGGTGCCCCCAATGACGGAGGGGACAAAGGTGCAGAAGCCGAATCCCACGTACGAAAAGCTGTGGCAGTCGAGATTGGACCTTGAGCGGCAGCGCAAGGCTCAGGAGGCGGCCAAGCTTAGGGCGCAGGAGCGCATAGAGGCGACTGAAGCTCAACTGAACAAGATAAGCGAAGAGGAGAAGACCTACTACGACCTGCAGCGCGAACGGCAGGAGGCAAACGAGCTCTACCAGGGCTACCGGAAGCAGCTTGTGGCCGCACAAACGCGCGCTGATGTCGAGGACAAGGAGACGGGCACTCAGGTCGACAAGGTGCAACCAGCTGTTGAGCCCGTCCTTCCCATTCGTCAGCCCTACAAGAAATGGATGGCCACACTGGTGATGGCTGGCGTGGCTTGCGCGATCGGCCTTGTGTTCGGACTGGAGTTCATCGACCAGACGCTGCGCAATCGCGAGGACGCGGAGAGTCTGCTGAAGGATATGGAAGTGCCCGTGCTGGCCAGCATCCCGACCATCAGATCTCCTAAGGCGGAGGCCCGTCGGCGCCTCATACGGCGCCTCGGCGCAGTCGCTGCTTTGGCAGTCATCCTGACTGCAGGGATTCTCGCAGCGAATAAGGAATTCAAGCTGGATCTGGGGACGAAGACCGTGGATCTGGGGAGGGAGATCGTGGATCTGGGGATGAAGATCGGCTCCAGCGTGCAACACGCGGCAAACAGACTCGGATTGTCGACGAAGATGGGCTCTGGCGTGCAATGAGCACCACAACTCATGGGTGTGAGAGACACAATGGACGAAGAGGGCAGGATCTCCCGAGCGATGTCCAGGGCGGGCGCTGGTGATAGGCTTGCAGAAGGGGGCAGTGAGTCCCCGGTCCGTCCGGACCTCCGCCAGGAGGAGGTGGAACCCCGGCCCGCCGGCGCTGCTCCCTCGGAGCTGCACGCCACGGCGGTCATGTTCCACGAAAGGGCCAGCGAGGCCGCCAATCAGGTCCGAGTGTTGCGCGCCAGGCTGTTGGCGCTCAATAACGGCAAACCGCCGCGGGTCCTGACCATTTCTTCGGCGAATTCCCGGGAAGGCAAGAGCACGCTGGCCCTTAACCTGGCCATCGCCCTGGCTCAGGTCGAGCGCAGACCGGTGGTCCTGGTAGATGGGGACGCCTGTGGCGGCGGGCTGAGCGAGTTGGCGGGCATTCAAGCCACCACAGGACTCGCGGACGTCCTGGCCGGAGACCTTCGACTCAACGGTAACGTGTACCAGACCTCCGTGGAGGGGCTCGACATCATCCCGATGACCCTGCCGCCGGAGGATGGGCATTCCGATGCGGCGCTCAAGAGCGAATTCGAGCGCCACGTGAGCCGGTTTGATCGCATGCTCAGCCAACAGTGCGAGGGGCTTGTCGCCAAGCTGCGTGAGCTTTACGCGTTCGTTATCGTCGACACTCCCGCGGCGCTGGCCTCCAACCATGCCACCGTGTTCGGCAAGCACAGCGACGGCGTCATCCTCGTGGCGCGCCTTGAGCACACGCGGCGTCAGGTCGTGCGGCGGACATGCCAGGAACTCCGCGACGCCGGGGCGAAGATCCTGGGATGCGTGCTGACGGATCGCAAGGATCACGTGCCAGAGTTCGTCTACCGGTTTTTCAGCCCCCCACGCTACTCCGGATACGGACGCTATAGCTCCTACGGCAGCTACGTAAGAGGCACATCCAGGCGGGGGCGGAAGAAGGACCAGGAAGGCAACTCGAAGGCATGAAGCGGGGTCGCGCCCACGGGGCTTGCGGGCAGTCGGCCGTCCGGCGCCGAGCGTGGGCCCTTTCGTTTGACGCGGAGGCCGTTGCGTGAACGGGTTGTGGCTGGTGCTGATCGTCGGTTTGGGACTGCCGGTCTACGCCTTCTTGGGCTATCCCGTGCTGCTGTTCGTGTTCGCCGCGTTCGTCCAGGTAGCCCGGGACGTTTCGTATCTGACATGTCGCCGCGACAGGCGCGTGGATAGCCCCGCAGTGCCCGGCGTCTCCATCATCATTGCCGCTCACAATGAGGAGGGGGTGATCCGGCGCTGCCTCACCCACGCGCTGGATCTCGACTACCCGGCGGATTCCCTTGAGATACTGCTGGGCTCGGACGGCTCGACCGACGGCACCGTTGAAGCGGCTGAGTCGGTGAGCGACTCGCGCGTCCGGCTCATCGCGTTCCCGAGCCGTAGGGGCAAGCTCGCCGTCATCAAGGACTGCGTGAGCCGCGCGCGGGGCGAAATCCTCGTCTTCACCGACGCCAACACGGCGCTGGCTCCCGACGCAGTGCGCAACTTGCTGCGGCACTTCGGCAACCCAAGGGTGGGCGCCGTATGCGGTGAACTGCACTTGCTGGCTCCCGACGGCACGTCCGTCGAGGAGGGGCTCTACTGGCGTTACGAGAAGGTCCTGAAGGTCTTGGAAAGCCGGCTGAACGCCGTTTTGGGAGCCAACGGGGCCATCTACGCCGTCCGACACAGCCTGTTTCCTTCCATTCCGGAAGGAACCATCACAGAGGACTTCGTGATCCCCATGAGCGTGCGGGCGCGGGGCTATCGGGTCGTCTACGACCCGGAGGCCGCGGCAAGCGAGGAGGCCCCTGCCCAATTGTCGGGGGAGTTCCGCCGCCGTGTGCGAATCGGCGCGGGAAACTGGCACGCCCTGGGCCAGTGCTGGAGACTGCTGCTGCCATGGAAGGGCTTCGTAGCGTTGTCATTCTGGTCACACAAGGTCCTGCGTTGGTTCACGCCGTTCTTGCTGGCGGCGGCCCTGGGCGTGGCTGTTGTACTGGCTCGCGAGCCTGCGGGTAGGGTCGCGCTCGCGGTGCAAGGAGTTGCCTACGGTGCGGCGGTTCTGGGCCTCGCGCTGCGGCGGCTGCGTCTGCCAGCCGGCCCGCTGGGCCTGGCTGCTTACTTCGTAACCATCAACGCGGCCATCGGCGTGGGCATGATCCGTGGCCTGCTCGGGCTCCAACGGGCCTCCTGGCCGCCGACCGCGCGCGGGCCGATACCCACGGGTGGAAAGCGATGATCGCGGGCTTGAGCCTCGCTCTCGTCATCTGGTTGCTGATCGCAGCCTGGGTCGCCCTGCGGGTGCGTAAGCGGCACGTGATGATCTGGCTTCCCAGCTACCTGAAGGGCAACTGGGCCGGCAGGCGCGCCAGTGCGGGACGGGGCCCCACCCACGTGCTCTTCTGCATTGCCGACCACTTCGAGCCCGGTCTGGGCGGGGCGAGCCCTCGGCTCGCGCTCGAGCGGGTGGAGCGGTGGGTCCGCGATTATCTGCAGGTCGTTGCCCCATTCCGGGATGTTGACGGACGGCCTCCCCGGCACACGTTCTTTTTCCCTGCCGAGCAGTACAGGCCCGAACTGATCGAGGCGCTCACGGAGCTCGTACGGCAGGGCTACGGCGAAGTGGAAGTGCACCTGCACCACGACGGCGATACGGCGGCCGGGCTGCGCAGAACGCTGCTGGAGTTCACCGAACGGCTCCGGAGCCACGGCCACCTAGGGGCAGTCCGTTCAGACGATCGTCCACGGTTCGGCTTCGTGCACGGCAACTGGGCGCTGGACAACTCCCTGCCGGATGGACGTTGGTGCGGCGTGAACGACGAACTTCGCGTGCTGCGCGAGTGCGGGTGCTACGCCGACTTCACCCTCCCCTCGGCCCCTTCACCCGCCCAGACCCGGCGCATCAATTCCATCTACTACGCCCTGGACGACCCTGCCCGACCCCGTTCGCACGACGAAGGCATCGAGGTGCGCGTCGGCGGCAGCAGGCAGGGAGACCTGATGTTGATACAGGGCCCATTGACCATCACTTGGCCCGGCGGTCGGTTCGGCGTGATGCCGAGGCTGGAGACGGCGAATCTGACCGGCGCCCGGCCCGTTACGCCCCGACGCGTGGCCGCCTGGGTCAAGGCTCGCGTCTGCGTGGAGGGGTGCCCGGACTGGGTCTTCGTGAAAGCCTACACGCACGGCTGCGACGAACGGAACCGACCCGCATTGCTTGGGCCCGGAGCTGCAGCGCTGCACGAATGCCTCGCCAGCGCCTGCAATGACGGCGATCGCTACGTCCTGCACTATGTGACTGCCCGAGAGATGTACAACATCGTCAGGGCCGCCGAACGGGGTTTGCAGGGCGGTCCAGGCCTGTACCGGGACCACGAGATTGCCCCGCCGCCTGCCGCCCGGACGCAAGCAGTAGCCAGTGGGGCCCAACGGAGCGCCGCGCCTTGACGGATGCCGCCGCACAGACCGGGCCTCGACCAAAGCCCCTGAACCGGCGGCTGGTTACAGGCGCCATCGTGCTGCTCTTGGGCACGGCTTTCTGGTGGACTTTCGAGTGGATGGTGATCCGGTGGGATCGCCCAGGCAGCTACTACACCCACGGGTGGCTCGTGGGGCCCATCAGCCTGGGCCTGCTCTATCTGCGCCGTCGGGAACTGGCGGCAACGCCACTGCGCACCTGCCTCTGGGGATTGCTGGTGCTGGTGCCTTCGCTGCTGCTGCACCTGCTGGCCACGGCCTGGCAGGTGGGGTTTTTCTCGGGCTTCGCGCTGCTTGGCGCCCTGGCAGGCCTGATATTGACCTTGCTTGGGCCTGCGATGCTGCGCAAGTGCCTTTTCCCCATCGCCTTTCTGGCCTTCATGGTTCCGTTGCCGGACGCGCTGGTCGAGACGCTGAGCTTCAAGCTCAAGCTGCTGGCCGCTGGCGCGGCGACGGGCGTGCTGGGCCTGGCCGGCGTGGCAGCGGTGCGACAGGGCAGTTACATTCGGATCCCCGCCGGCACGGTTGTCGTAGATGACGTCTGCAGCGGGCTGAAGTACCTGATTTCCCTCGCGGCTTTCGGGGCCCTCTTTGCCTATATCTCGCGCCTCCGCCGGGCGCTCAAGGTCGTTCTGTTCGCACTCGCGGTTCCGGTGGCCTTTCTGGCGAACGTCGTGCGCGTGACGTTGATGGTCCTGGTGGGCAACTTCATCGACATTGAAGCGACTGAGAAATGGTACTTCCATGACGCGTTTGGCTTCGCGCTGTTCGCCACAGCACTGCTGCTGATGTACGGTGCTGAATCGCTCCTGATCCTCGCATTCGGCCGGGCTCACGCTGGGGCCGCGGGAGGCGCCCACGAGCCCCCCGCCGCTGACCGGCCGCCGGGGAAGGCCGCTGGGCCAGGCTTGGGCTGGGCGACCGGCCGACCGGGGGCGCTGGCGGGCGCCCTTGCGCTCGGCCTTGCTCTTGTGGCCGCTGCTTCGGTCTTCCTGGCCTGGCCGCGCTCCGCGGCGCCCCCGACCGACGTTTGGGCGAGCATCCCACTGGAGCTGGGCCCATGGCAGGGAAGCGAGGGCTTTCTCTCGGAACGCGAGTACGAGGTGCTGGGCACGCGCGATGTGCTTGTCCGCACCTATCGCAACGGGGACGCCGACCAAGTCCAACTGACCGTTGTGCTGGCCCAGCAGATGCGTCGGCGCAGCCATCCGCCCGAGCAGTGCTTGACCGGTGAAGGCTATATCCTGGCGGCCGTGCGCGAACAGGCACTGGCCATTCCCGGCGACGGGGGACGACGGCTCGCCGTGCGCGAACTCATACTGAAGCGCGGCCAGGAAGCCCGGATCGCGTGGTACTTCTTCAAGAGCGGGCCAAAGCTCAGCACCGATTACTGGAGCCATCAGGCCCGCGTGGCCCTCCGGAAGCTGACGGACCCTCAAGCCGCCGACGTGCTGGTGCGGGTGGACGTGTCCGCCCCGGTGGAGCACATCGAAAGGGCCCGCGCATTGCTGCGCGACTTCCTGACAGAGGCAGCCCAGCCGCTCCTGACCCAGTTGCCGTGACGCGCTGGCCACCGTCCCACGCTCCGGGCACGCCAGAGGGGGCGCAAATGTGTCGAGTTTAGTCAACACGGGCCGTGCGTAAGGGCTTCCACACGGCTCCCAAAGCCCGCGTGAGCTACCGGCCCAATCGTCCTAGAACGTTCTTCGACAATGACTTAGGCGTTCACAGAAAACGAGCCAGGGCGGGGGGACGCTGGCACAACCTTTGCTACGTTACCATGGTGCCCTTGGAAGAAGGTATCGACGTATGCCAGAGCCGGCATCGATAACGCTATTCAGCACCGCCTGCCTGGGCCTGGTCGTGCGGGCTCTGCAGCGCCGCTACCGCGCCGTGAGGCCGTACGTGGACTGGGTGGCGGCATTCGTCTTGTTCGTCCTGGCCAGCCCCGCGATGTTGTTCTGCGCGATGCTCGTCAAGCTAACCTCGCGGGGGCCCGTCCTCTACACGCAGGAGCGCGTGGGGCAGTTCGAGCGGGTATTCCGGATCATCAAGTTTCGGACGATGTACGACGGGGCCGAGTCCGAGACCGGACCGGTCTGGGCAAGCGGCGACGCGGACCCGCGCGTAACACCCGTGGGACGTGTGCTGCGCCGGCTGCATCTGGATGAACTGCCGCAGCTCATCAACGTCCTGCGGGGCGAGATGAGCCTGATCGGCCCGCGGCCGGAGCGGCCGCACTTCGTGGCTATGCTGCGAGAGCAGGTGCGCGATTACGGGAAGCGTTTCGCCGTCAAGCCCGGCATCACCGGGCTGGCGCAGGTGAAGCTCGGCTACGACCGCACGCTGCGCGACGTGCGCCGCAAGGTCAAGTACGACTGCATGTACATCCGCCGCATGTGTTGGTGGGTGGATTTTCTGATCATCTCGGGCACTGCTGCCCGGGTTCTTCTTGGCCGTCGCGAAAGGAGGAGCAAGAGAGCTGGAGGAACACTCGGTGCTCAATGATGGTTTGTGGTTAGTGGATGTATCGACGACTCAGAGTTTGGGGAGACCAACATGAAAAAGGCGTTGCTGATAGCCATATTGGCAGCCCTACCCCTTTTTGCCGCGCAGTCTGCGCAAGCTATTTCACTGCCTCCGGGACCTGTCTGGGGCCATTTCAGTGACTGGACGGATCTGTACGATTCGAACGGGGTCCCCCTTGGCGTCAACGTGCCGCCGGTCCCCGGTGACGAAGGACGTGCCATCGTCTTTCTCAACCAGTTTTACAACGCAAACACGGGCGATGTGTACTGGACTCCGAGCAGCAGCGAGGAGCTCACTGCGACGGAGTACGACTACGTCCTCGGCGGCGTCATTCCGGGCGGCGGCATCGCGCATGCCTACAAGTGGGTGCCGGACTCAGATTTCAATCCCGGCAACGGTTTGACCCCTGGCTACGGCGACTGGACGCAGCATTTTACAGGGGCAGCGAATCCATTCACCAGCGGCGGTGTCATCGACTTGGGGAATGGGCAGTTCGAACTCTACTTCGTCCCGGGGTCGGCCGGTGGGCGCATCGACATCTGGCGCGACACCCAGCCAGACTGGGACCAGGGCACTGCGACTCCTGCCGATGACCACTGGACGCAGGGCCCTACGGCGTGGGTCGGCGCGGCACCAAATATGGACTACCCGGGCGTCTCGGACCTGGCGGACCCAGGCGCCAGCCTGTGGCTTACCGGGACGTATGCGCCGCTGTTCCAAGACCTGAACGTGAACAGCGTCAAGGACCCAACGGACCCGCTGGACGTCTTTTTCGACATGGACAACAGCGGCGGCCTTAGCGCCGGCGACATTTGGGCGGTCTACGCCACGTTGTCGTGGTCGCCATCAGGCATTGGCGTTTCCCACGGATGGGTAGACTTCGACGGCGGCTCGTTCCTCGACTTGATCGACCGGGATGGTCTGGGGCCGGGCTACGACCTCTACCTTAACGCAAACCTCCATCCCAGCACCTACGGCACGTCCGCACCTTGGGCGACCCGTAGCAGCGACCCGACGTTCATGTACGTGATCCCGGAGCCTGGAAGCCTGGCTCTGCTGGGCGCCGGTCTCTGGGCTTTGGTCGGGTCAGCCTTGCTTCGCAGGAAGAAGAAGTAGCCGAACCACGTTTGGCTACTGGACGGTCGAGGCAGGCGAGTGTTTCACACTCGCCTGCCTTTTCTTGTGTGCCGAGCATGTTCGACAGCTTGGAGGTGAAAGTCCTCTATCCATCCTGATGGAGGAGAAGGATAAGCGAAGCGCAAGGGCGTTCCCGTGAGGGAAGGTCTGAAGGAAGCGTGGAGCGAACCGGCGACCCGACGAACAGGAACCGGATCTGAGGCCTCCCGGCGCCGGACGAGCGGGCAAGAGGCCGCGAAGTCCATGTCCATCAAGGGACCGGGGCGTAAATCCGGCAGGTGTGCGGGGAAGGCTGTCGGGCTTACCTCGGGAGGTCTGCGTCGTGTCCCGAAGACCGGGACTGGGCGGGGCGTGAGGCCCGCTGATCGCGGCGCAGAAGTCAGCAGAGGGTATAGTATGCGCCGTCGGGAAGGCTAAGGCGCAGAAGGCCCGAACGGTGGAAGCGGCAAGTAGGAGCGCGCGTCTCGTGGGCACCATGCGGCAGAGAATCCGGCACAGGCGACGGAAGCTGGCCTTTGCGGCGGAGGGTAGGGGTGAAGCTCCGAGGGCCGCCGAGGAAGGGACCGAAGCGCCTGCGGCGGCGCGCGAGGCCGAAAGCCCGGCGAGTCCGACCGAGCGTCTCATGGAGGAGGTATGCCGCAGGGATAACTGCCTGAAGGCGTTGAAGGCCGTCATACGCAACAAGGGCAGCGGGGGAGTGGACGGGATGAGCGTCCGTCAGCTTCCTGGCTACCTGAAGGAGCACTGGCCGCAGATACGAGAGCAGCTTCTGCGCGGCACCTACTGGCCGCAGCCTGTGAGAAGCGGGTAGAGGTACCGAAGCCGGGCGGGGGGGTGCGCAAGCTCGGCATCCCGATCGTTCTGGACCGCTTCATCCAACAGGCTCTGCTTCAGGTGCTGCAGGGGCTGTCGGAGCACAGCTACGGATTCCGCCCCGGCCGGTCGGCCCATCAGGCGGTGGCGAGCGCCCAGGGCTACATTGCCGAGGGCCGTCGCTGGGTGGTGGACGTGGACCTGGAGAAGTTCTTCGACCGGGTCAACCACGACCGGCTGATGGCGCGGCTGGCAGAGCGGGTGCGGGAGCGGCGGCTGCTCAAACTCATCCGGGCCTACTTGCAGGCCGGGGTGATGGAGGATGGGCTGTTCAGTCCCACGACGGAGGGCGCGCCGCAGGGCGGCCCTCTCTGGCCGCTGCTCTCGAACATCGTGCTGGATGAGCTTGACCGGGAGCTGGAGCGTCGCGGGCACCGCTTCGTGCGGTATGCGGACGACTGCAACATCTACGTGCGCAGCCCCCGGGCGGGCCTGCGAGTGATGGAGAGCGTAAGCCGCTTGGTCACCGACAGGCTCAAGCTCAAGGTCAACGACGAGAAGAGCGCGGTGGGTCGGCCGTGGGAGCGGAAGTTTCTGGGCTTCAGCTTCACGGCGGGCCGGGAGCCGAAAAGGCGCATAGCGCCCAAGGCCCTGGCGCGCTTCAAGGAGCGGGTCCGGGAGCTGACGCGCCGCACGCGGGGGATAAGCCTGGCGGAGATGATAGGACAGCTCGGCCGCTACCCGAATGGGTGGCTGGGGTACTTCGGCTTCTGTCAGACCCCGTCGGTGCTCGGGGCGCTTGACAGCTGGATAAGGCGACGGCTTCGGTGCGTCGTCTGGAAGCAGTGGAAGCGAGGACGCAGGCGATATGCGGAACTGCGGCGTCTGGGAGTGGGCCGCGGTCTGGCCGCCCAGACTGCCGGCAGCCCGCACGGGCCGTGGCGCATTAGCCGGAGCCCGGCCCTCAGCTACGCGCTTCCCAACGCCTTGCTGGCGGCCCGTGGCTTGCCTGCCTTGCGCGGTCGGGACGCATAATCCGCCGAACCGCCCCGTACGGACCCGTATGCGGGGTGGTGTGACAGGGACAGCCCGCGAGGGCTTACCTATGTCAATTTGCCGGTGGGAAGGTCGTATCTGGCAATCCGGGTCTGCCCGTGGCCACCTCCCCGTTGCCCTTGCGGCTGGCCCTCCTCAGTCCCTCACGGCACAGACAAGGAGGTTCGAGCCGCAGGCGTAGGCCGATTCCATGCCCTTGACGGCGAAGCCCGCCTCGCGCAGACGGGCCTGCATCTCCTTGGCCGACCAGCAATGGAAGTCCTGCGTCTGGAAGTTCCTCGATATCACCCAGTTGAACAGCCCGAGGGCCGCGAATGCGCCCACGGGCAGGACGACGGACGCCGTGCCGTACCGCCTGGCGTGCTCCGCCACGATGGAGGAAAGCGGCGGGATCTCGCACGGGTGGGACAGAACGAGCAATCCCCCCGGCCGCAGCACGCGCCGGAACTCCCGCAAAGCCGACTGCGGGTGCTCTATCATGTAGAGGGCGTTTATGCTGACGATGCAGTCGAAGGCCCGATCGGCGAGTGGCAGAGCAGACTCCAGGCTCGACTGGCGCAACTGTGCGCTGCGCCTGGCAGATCGGGCCAACCCATCGATCTTCCTGCGCGCTTGGGTCAGCATGTGCGCAGCCGTGTCAAGCCCCAGCACCTGATAGCCATGTTCGCACAGCCGCACAAGATAGTTGCCCGTGCCACAGCCCGCATCCAGTATCCGGGCCTCGGCCGGGAGGCCGTAGGACCCTATGATCTCAACGACCCGCTCGACTTGGAGCCCATAGGGACGGTAGTACTTCGGCAGGGCATCGTAGACGCAGGCGTAGGCATTCCAGAAGAACCTGCGGAGTCGACCGGCCGCGGCACCAGCTCCACCCGGCGCTGGCCGCGCCGCAGCCGATGGCAAAACCACGGGGCTCACACCCGCAAACTCAGACGCCCCGTCTTGCTGGCGCCGCGGGATCGCACCTGCCTGAACGTGTTGGGCTGCTGCCACAATGCACCTCTGTGCACCACGAATGCCCTAACCATGGCGGACGGCGGGACAAGATAGCAAATCCGGTTCCCCCAATGCAAGCCGATTGCGTAAGCGGCCTGTCGGTAATGGCTTAGGACTGCAGAAGCGTCTGCGTGCTTTGGCGCTGGCCAGGGCAGGTCGGACGCCGTCGCTGATTGCGACGGCGCACGTGCTAAGGCGCTGTTGCAGGACCCCATCCTGGCTTCGGCCGGCTGCGAGCACCGAAGGGCTGTGTCGGCCTGCATCGGCGATTCTGGCCTTTGAATCGCCTGCTTCGGCCTCCTTGCCCTCGGCGTTCTCGCTCGACCTCGGGCCGACGGAGCGGGTCCTGCAATAGCGCCTAAGGTGAGAGACCGGCCAGGGCGGCCCGGGCTTGTTGAGCCTCGGAGAAGGTGGGGGAGAGGGTCAGGGCTTCCTGAAGCTCCGCCCGGGCCTTCTCGCGCTGCCCGGCCTGGAGATACGCCATACCGAGGTGGTAGCGCACCGTTGGCATACCGGGCAGTCCCGACTTAGCGCGCTCCAGGTAGCTGAGCGCCTGGGCGACCTCCCCAATCTGCAGGTAGATCCAGCCGAGCGTGTCGAGGGTCTCGGGGCGTTCGCCTCCCAGCGCCAGGGCCCTCTGGGCCAGGACCAGCGCCCCCTGGGCAACGCCCTGCTCGTTAACGATGAGGTACGCCATGTTGTTGAGCGCCACGGCGGCGAGAGCGGGTTCATCGGCGGCGGCCTGATACGCTGCAATCGCCAGCTCGGTCTGCCCCAGCGCCTGGCGCAGTTCGCCCAGCCGAAGTTGCATGGCGGCTGCCTCGCGGGGTTGCGCGTGCTGAAGCCCCCCCTCCAGCGTTGCTACAGCGGCGTCCGTGTCGCCTGCACGAGCCTGGCTGTTGGCGAGAAGCCGGTAGGCGCTGAGCAGGTCCGGATGCGCTTCGATGGCCTTCTCATAGATGGCAACCGCCTCCTCGTGCCGTCCCTGCCTGTCCAAGGCAGCTCCCCGCCAGCACTCCGTAAGGGGTTCTTCCGGAAAGAGCTCGGCCAGACGCTCGACCTCCTCCAGCGCGGCACGCACGCACATTGCCCCGTTAAACGCCACCATCTTGTTGAGCGCGACAGCGGCCTGTTGCCGGCGCGTTGCCGGGAGTGCAACCAGCCGGCGCAGCAGGGCCCCCCGTTCCTGCGGGCTTCCCAGTTCGATCTGCGTTATCCGCCCATTTGCCTCCGATGCCGCCGCCAGGTCGCCCTGGCTCGCCGCCAGCACGGCCACAAACCAATGCAACAAGCTGCCATGAGCCTTCTCGACACGTTCATCTTTGGTCAGTTGTGTGAGTTCTTCGGCGGCCTCGGCCACCTGGCCATCGGCCTGAAGCGCCAGGGCCAGATTGACAGTGACGGCAGGCTGCGCAGCAGCTGGAAGCTTCTCCTGCGCCTGCTTGTACAGTTCGATAGCGTCTGCAGGGCGATCCTGCTGAAGGTCGAGGAGGCCGCGCCTGTATGCGGGGACGTCGTCAGGCCACTTTGCCAGAGCGTCGTCAAAGGCCTGGCGGGCCTCGTCCAGACGACCTGCTTCCCACATCACATGAGCCAGGATGATGGCCAGCCTGGGCTCATCGGGACTTG
>CAZSET010000090.1:13674-14694 GCA_964605915.1 uncultured candidatus Brocadiaceae bacterium
CGCCACCAGCAACTTGGCCAGCTCGGCGGCCTCATCCATTCGGCCCTCCTTGAGGGCGAGCTCCATCAGGAACCCCTGAACGGCTTCCGAGCCGACCTCTCGCTCGGCCCCGGCGAGCAACGAACGCGCCTCGCCCAAGTCGCCCTGCCGGACCATCACTGCGACCAGACCCGCCAAGGCGCGCGTGTCGGCCGGGTGATGGCTCACGATCTCCTCGTAGAGGACGCGTGCCTCGGCCACGTGCCCGATTCCCAGTTGGAGGGCAGCCAGCTCAAGGGCCGGCTCCAGGTCACTCGAGCCCTGCCGCACGTCCTCGTAAGCCGCGATCGCCTCCCGGAATGAGCCCGCGCGGGCCAGCATACGGGCCTTCACCAAGCGCACGCGCAGCCCCCACTCAGGGCCGGGCGCATTCTGAAGCTGCTCCTCACAGAGCTCCAAGGCCGACTGCAGATCCCCCTCCCGCAAGAGGCCGCTGGCATGCCGCAGCACCAGGTCCTCGGTGGCTGTCAGGTGCTCTTTCTTCGTGGCCTCCAGTTGCTCGGTCGCACGGGCCAGCCTGACCGCCCGATCCTCGGTCCGGCCCTCGGCCTCTTCTACGGCCTGCGTCGCAGCGGCCAGCGCCGCCTTAGAGGCCCTCGCCTCAGTTGCCATCGCTAGGTCGAACAGCTCACGCTCGCCGGGCTTGAGTGCCAGAGCTTGTGCCGCGTGCTCGGCTGCCTCGGCCGGGTACTTCGCCCCCAGATCGGGATTCCTTGCCAGCGCCAGGCGCGCGTTGCGCAGTGCCTTGACCATATTCTGGATCTCATGCAGGCCGCGAGGCGTTAGGTCCTCTACGTCCCTATCATCCGCCCGTCTGAACGCTGCTCGGGCCTGCTCCAGGTTACCCGTCGCCAGAAGCGCTTCGCAAAGGATGCAGCTCAACTCGGGCCAACGCCGCCCCTCCCCTGCCAGCTGAGCGGCCAGGGGCTGAAGCTCCGTAGCCGCGTCCGCGCTGTGCCCCGTGCGATGCAACGCTGTGGC
>CAZSET010000091.1:0-9311 GCA_964605915.1 uncultured candidatus Brocadiaceae bacterium
CCTCTGCACCAACCCCTTCACCTTGCCCGACTTCGTCAGGCTGTCGGCCGCCCATAAGGTGCCCGTCATCAGCCAGAAGCCGATGGCGCCGTCCGTGGCCATCGGCGAGGAACTGGTCAGGACATGCGCCGAGGCCGGCGTTGCCTACTACATCCACGAGAACTGGCGTTGGCAGCCACAGCTCAGGCAGTTCAAGGCGGTGCTCGATTCGGGCGAGATCGGAACGCCGTTCCGCGTCCGCATTACGATGGTCTCGGGCTATCCGGTCTTCATCAACGAGCCCACGTTGAACGACCTCGAGAACTTCATCCTCACGGACATGGGCACGCACATCCTGGACATCGTGCGCTTCTACTTCGGCGAACCGGAGCTCGTGTACTGCCAGAACCACCAGGTCCATAGGAACATCAAGGGCGAGGATGTCTCGACCGTAATGCTCCTGGCGAACGGGGGGCAGACGACCGTCACGTGCGAGATGGGCTACCCCGAGAGCTACTACGAGCACGACGTCTTCGCGCAGACGCTCGCGTTCGTCGAGGGCGAAAAGGGCACGGCGGAAGTCGATGAGGACTACTGGATACGGGTGACGACGAGCGACGGCACCCACTCCAGGCGATACCCGCCGGTCAGCTACGACTGGGCGCGCACCGATCACCTGGCAGTGCACGCCAGCATTGTGATCTGCCATGCCGGCTTCCTGCGGGCATTCCGGGGAGAGGGCACGCCCGAGACTACCGGCGAGGACAATCTGAAGACGCTCAGGCTGGTCTTCGCCTGCTACGATTCGGCTCGCTCGGGCCAGGCGATCCGGCTGCGGTAGACCCGCCCGGCTCGCCCGGTCCGGGAAGTCATGCGCCTGCGGGGCGTCGCCTTGTCAATGCCAAAAGGAGAAAGGGTGCCATGATCCAAGCGTTCGGCGAACACATGCGTGCTGCGTACGGCTCCGCCGTCGGGCAGAAGCGGGCCGAGCTCCTGACGCCGGCCCTCATCCTGGATCTGGACGTGGCCAGACGCAACATCGCCTTCATGGCGGAGCGGATGAGGGCGATGCCGGCCAGCCTCCGACCTCATATCAAAGTCCAGAAGTCGGCGGAGCTGGCCAAGCTCCAGATGGAAGCCGGAGCCATCGGCGTCTGCACGGCGACGGTCTGGGAAGCGATCGTCATGAGCCGAGCCGGCATAGAAGACGTGCTGATCGCCAATGAGGTATGCGGCCGAGGCAAGATCAAGGCGCTGGCCGAAGCCGCCCGAGAGGGCCGACTGACCGTTGCCGTTGATGACGTCTCAAACGCCGCCGACCTTTCGGACGCCGCTTCGGCGGCCGGCAGCAACCTGGAGGTGTTGATCGAGGTAGACGTGGGCATGGGGCGCGGTGGCGTGCGCCGCCCGGAAGAGGCCGTGGACCTTGCCCGGCGCGTGGACGAGCTGCCGGGCCTCCGCCTGCGAGGCGTCCAGGGCTACGAAGGCCACTGCATGCGTGAGCCGGACCGGAGCGTGCGCGTCCAGAAGGCGCAAGCCGCCATGGCTTATCTCGGCGAGGTCGTCGACCGCCTGGCCGCAGCGGGGTTCGGTTGCGAGGTGGTCTCGGCGGGCGGAACGGGCACCTACGACATCACCGGAGCCAACCCGCGAGTCACCGAGATACAGGCCGGCTCATACGTCTTCATGGACAACTTCCACGGGGACCTCGTGCCTGGGTTCTCACACGCTTTGACGGTGCTCGGCACGGTGATGAGCCACCACGGCGACACGATCGTGCTGGACTCAGGCCGCAAGTCCATAGGGATCGACTTGGCGCTGCCTACGATGGTTGAGTATCCGTTCTATGAGGCCCGTTACTTCGCCGAAGAGCACGCGCTCTTCGACGTCGACGACCGATGCGCACTCGGCCTCGGCGACACGGCCGAGTTGATTCCGGGCTACGCGCCCTCGACGGTCAATCTCTACGACGTATACCACGTGGTCGAGGACGGAGTCGTCGTGGACATCTGGCCCATTATCCCGCGAGGTCCCGGGCACGGAGGGATACTCGGCGGCTCTTGAGGACAGCAAGAGCGATCTTGCGCCCAGGCAACTGTTGTCATTCCGAGGAGAGGCGAAGCCGCAACGAGGTTTATCCGCCCACCGGCGGGAATCTCCCCGGCAGCGGCGGCGAGGTCGGTCCCGGCGAGATTCTTCATTCGCCGTACGGCGAATTCAGAATGACATCATTAGCCTGACCGTGTTCAATAGCCGTTGCACGCAGAGAGAATAGGGTCGTGCCAGCGCGGGCGCGATCCGTCGCGCCCGAGGGCCGTAGCAGAGAGAGGCAACAGACATGCAGCAGGAACCTGATCAGATCTCCGCCGAGGAATTCGACCGGCTCTTCGAGAGCGTCTGCAACTGGGGACGGTGGGGCCCCGAGGACGAACGCGGCACGCTCAACTACATAACCCCTGACCACGTTCGCGCGGCAGCCGGCCTGGTGCGGTCCGGGCGGACGGTCTCGCTCTCCCTGGCCGTCAACAAGACGACCGGCCCGGACAACCCCAGGCCCCCGGCTCACTACATGGTGCGCACACACGATCCGTCCGACACGGCCAGGCTGCAATTCGCCACGGACTACCTCGCGGCTGAGTGCCACGGAGACTGCCATACTCACATCGACGCCCTCTGCCACGTCTCCTACAAGGGCAGGCTTTACAACGGGAAGCCGTCGAGCACCGTCACGTCCGCTGGCGCAGCCATCCAGGACATCACGGCATTCGCGCACGGGATTGTGGGACGAGGAGTGCTGTTGGACGTGCCGCGGTTGCGAGGGAGTAAGTGGATAGAGCCCGGCGATGCGATCGGGCCCGAGGAACTCGAGGCGGCTGAGAGAGCGCAAGGCGTGCGGCTGGGCGAAGGGGACATCTTCGTGTTTCGCACGGGGCACCATCGGCGCCGCCTCGAGCTGGGCGCGTGGGACGTCGGTTACGATGGGCAAGGAAGGGCGGGGCTGCACGTGAGTGCTATCCCCCTCCTGCACGAACGCAGGATCGCGGCGTTCTTCCCTGACGGCGACGGGGAAACCGTCCCCGGCGACGTGGAAGGCGTGCCCTACCCGATTCACGCCCTCCAGATCGCTTCGATGGGCATGGTCTGCGCCGACAGCCTGCAATTCGAGGACCTTGTGCAGGTCTGCGAATCGGAAGGACGCTGGGAATTCATGGTCGCCGCTTCCCCACTGCGCCTTCCCGGGGGAACCGGCACGCTGTTCAACCCGATCGCCATCTTCTGAGGGCGGTGCGCGGCCCAGCAAGCGGAAAGCGCAGGGAGGTCGAGGATGCGCGAACCGAAACGGTTTGCCGAGAAGGTCTGTGCGCCGGAAGGACCCGTGGTCGGGCCGAACGGCTGGATCCTGAATGTATGCAGCTTCACCCGGGACGAATCATGGCCCACGCGGGGAGGTGACATCACGGCCACGCATGTGTCCCGGCCGTGCCGGACACACACGGTGTTCAACACCTCCACGTCGGAAGTGGAGGGCATTCCCGCCGCCCTGGCGTTCGGGCCCGATGACTGCCTGTACGTCACCGACGAAGGCCGCGGGGCCATTGTGCGCGTCGGCCCTGACGGCCGGCAGACCGACTTCATCAGCCGTTACGAAGGCAAGCCGATCAACGGGCCGAACGACCTCACCTTCGATCCCGACGGCAACCTCTTCTTCACGGATCCCTTCACCAGCAGTCTGACCAACCGGATCGGTGCGGTGTACGGTTACGAATGGGCCACGGGCAAGCTCCACAGGATCAAGGGCGGAATGGCTTTCCCAAACGGCATCGTCGCTCGCGAAGGTCGGCTGTACGTGGCCGAGACGTGGACGAACAAGATCTGGGCGTACGACATCGTCGGGCCGGGTCAGGCCGAGAACGAGTCCGAGTTCTGCACGCTGCCCCCGCTCGACGTTGACGGCATACACGGCCCGGACGGGATGGCCTTCGACGCGGACGGCAATCTCTACGTGGCGACCTATCGGGCGGGCTACGTGCACGTTTTCGATCCCGCGGGCGAGCTGATCCGGAGCATTCCATCGGGCGGACAGAGCCCGACGAACGTCTGCTTCGGCGGAGAGGACTTCGACACCATCTTCGTGACTGTAGATGACCTCGGCGAGATCGCTGCGGTGCATGTCGGCGTGCGAGGGCAGAGACTCAACTTCTGTCCGTCGGAACGTGCGGACCACCCGTGGGCCAGGATGCTTCCCCCGGCTCCGCAGTAGGAGATGAGCGCAATGGCACTGGACCTCGTTTTCAAAGACGGCCTGATCGCGGACGGCACCGGTGGACCGGCGTTCGTCGCCGACGTGGGGATTGCCGACGGCGCCATCTGCGCCGTCGGTCGTCTGGGCTCTGCTGCGGCCGCCCGGTCAATCGATGCGCGGGGCCTGATCGTTGCCCCCGGCTTCGTCGATATGCATACCCATTCGGACGTGCGCCTGCTGGACGAGCCCCGCGCCGAGCCCAACACGATGCAGGGCGTCACGACCGAGGTCATCGGCCAGGACGGGCTCTCCTTCGCGCCCGTCGACGCCCGGACGATGGAAGCTGTCCGCGTGCAGACGGCCGCCTGGAACGGCGAGGCCCCCGACTGCGACTGGTCCTGGTCAACTGTGGCCGAGTATCTAAGCCGGTTCGACGGCAAGACATCCCTCAACGTGGCCTACCTCGTGCCGCACGGCACGGTGCGGCTGCTGGTCATGGGCTACGACGACCGGCCGCCCACCACAGACGAGATCGCGCAGATGCGCCGCCACGTCGCCCGAGGAATGGAGGAAGGGGCCGTGGGCCTCTCGACCGGCCTGTCCTATCCGCCGGCCATGTATGCCGACGATGACGAGCTGGTGGAGCTGTGCCGGGAGGTAGCCCCCAGGGGCGGGTTTTTCTGCCCGCACCATCGCAGCTACGGCAAGGGCGCGCTGGAGGCCTACGGTGAGATGTTCGAGATCGCCCGGAAGGCCCACGTCCCGGTGCACCTGACGCACTGCGTCATGAACTTCCCGGGCAACGAAGGGCGCGCCGAAGAGCTGGTAGCCGAGATCAACGCGCTCGACCCGCGCGAGGTCGAGGTCACCGTGGACAGTTACCCCTACCTGGCCGGCTCCACCTACCTGGCCTCCCTGCTGCCGCCGTGGGTGAGCCACGGGGGACCCGAGGGCGTCCTCGGCGCTCTTGCAGACGACGAGAAGGCGGCCCGGATCCGCCACGAACTCGAAGTCGAGGGCACGCCCGGCTATCACGGCATGCCGATGGACTGGGACACCATCGAAATCAGCTCGGTCAGCAGCGCCGCCAACCGGCGTTGGGTGGGCCGGAATGTCTCCGAGATCGGACGCGAGTTGGGCGTGGCTCCCTTCGAGGCGGCCAGGAGACTGCTCCTGGATGAGGGGCTCAACGTCAACATACTCATGCACGTCGGGCATGAGGAGAACGTCCGGACCGTAATGCGCCAGCCATACCACACCGTGGGCAGCGACGGGCTGATGGCAGGGCAGAAGCCGCACCCGCGCGCATGGGGCGCGTTCGCGCGGTACCTGGCCCACTACGCCCGCGACGAAGGCATGTTCACCTGGGAGCAGATGGCGGTGAAGATGTCCTCACTGCCGTGCCGCCGCCTGGGCCAGTGGGACCGGGGACTGATCCGCCCGGGCATGGCTGCCGACCTCGTCGCATTCGACCCGCAGACCGTGCGCGACACGGCCACCTACGATGACCCGCGGCAGTACCCCGAGGGGATCCCCTACGTTGTTGTCAACGGCGTGCTGGTCAAAGACGAAGGCCGGCACACGGGGGCGCTGCCCGGACGAGTGCTGCATCTTGGGGGACGCAGATGAACGAGAACCAGGTTGCTTTGATCACCGGCGGCGGAACGGGCATCGGCGCGGCCACCGCTGAGGAGCTGGCTGGCATCGGCCTCAAGATCGTGGTCGTGGGCCGGCGGCCCCAGCCGCTCGAGGACGTCGCAGCGCGCATCAAGGGCCGCGGCGGCCAGGCCGTGGGCCTCCCTGCGGACGTCGCGGACTACGAGGCCATGGAGGAAGTCGTCGGCCGAACCGTGGAGTCCTACGGGCGAATCGACCTGCTGGTCGCCAACGCGGCCGTGCACGACGTCTCCAGCATCGACGGGGGCGACCCGGCCAGGTGGAGCGAGTTGATCCAGATCAACGTCATGGGCGTGCTGAACGTGGTCCGTGCCGTGCTGCCCCTCATGTATCGACAGGGGGCGGGGCACATCGTGGTGGTGTCCTCGGTCTCCGGTCGCGTCACCTACGTCGGGGAAACGGCGTACGTGTCCAGCAAGCACGCGACGACGGCTTTCGCAGATTGCCTGCGCCAGGAGGCGTCCCCCAGGGGCATCCGGGTGACGCTCCTCGCGCCGGGCCTGGTGGACACGCCCCTGGCGGACAACCCGTACGCCGCCGAGCTGAAGAAGACGGTCCAACCGCTCCGCCCTTCCGACTGCGCCCGCGCCATTCGGTTCGCTTTCGAGCAGCCACCCAACGTGGGCATCAACGAGATCGTGATGCGGCCGGTCAAGCAGGTGCTCTAGAAGAAGGGCGGCGCTGACTCACCTCGCCCTGACGACGAAGACCCAGTCCTGCGTGTCGGGCGCCTCCAGCCGCACTGAGCCACGGGCCGGACCCGGCAGTTCCGGCGACTGGCCCGTGCGAGGGTCGTAGCGGGAGACGGAGTACTCCCCGTCGGCGAGCGTCAAGTCGGCGCCGTTCGCCCCCGCAACGTAGATCACGTATGTCGTCCCCGCCTCGGCCAGGCAGTAGGCGTAGCCGCCATCGGCCTCAACCAGTTCGTCATGCGGCTCCAGCCGCCACCACTCCAGGGCCGTGAAGAACCTGTGCAGATGGTCCAGGTCCGCAACTGCCACCTTGTGCCGCGGGTCGTCCACCAGGAACGGCCCGACCTCCCTCCGGCCGCCGAAGTAGGTCGTGCCAAACCCCGTCACGAAGTATCCGCCTCCCATCGGAATCACCCAGGACGCGCGGCGGAACGAATCGCGCGTGTGTGAGTTGGGCTTGTCCACGACGCCGTCGAAGTCCTGGTCCCGCAAGTAGTAGGCGTATTCGGCGTCGACGACGGGTTTGCCGTGCTTCCTGGCGTTGAGGATGAACGCGTGCAGGTCGTCTCGGTTCGCGTCCGTGGCTTCCTGTTTGTCGGGCGCGAAGTACGCCTGCGCGTACTCGCCGAAGCTCATCCAGTCCTCGTCGCCGAATTCCTGGGACGAAATGTACGGCCCCGGGCCGGGATGGATCCCGATCATCCGGCCGTGCGGGTCGGTCTTGCGAATCTCCCGCCCGACGGCGCGGAACAGGTCCGCCCGGTCGACCATGTACTGCCACTCGCCTGCCACCAGGAAGACCACGGCAAAGGCGGAGTATCGCGCCACCACGTACCGCGCAAAGCGCAGGCGGGCCTCGTCGCTCGGCAGGGATCCCCAGTAGGGGTCGCCCATCCCGTACAGAACCACCATGCCGCAGACAATGCCCCTGTCGTTGATGTGGTGCAAGCGGCGGTCCACTTCCTGGAGGAAGGCGGGGTTGATGATCTCCCGGCCGGCGTCCACGAACAGGTCGCCGCCCTCGTTGCCGCCCGAGGCCAGTCCGCCGGTGCCGGCCAGTTCGGTGTGCATGTAGCTGAACCCCTGCTCGGCGCGAACGTCCACGTGATGCATGGCGCTATCGTGATCGAGCTTCTTGGCGGGGTCAGTCTGGAAGACACGCCAGGCCTTGTCGCCGAAGAACCAAAACGGCGTGCCGTCCTGGTATTGGAAATGCAGCGGGTGGCCCGTCATGGGCTGGATGCTGCCGCGCAGGTTCGACTCCACGCACCGGAATGCGCCGCTCTGCCCGTTCAGGCCGGCGTCGGTGGAGCGCACAACATAGGACCACTCGCCCGTCACGTCGGGAGCAACACGGAGCCGCCAGACGGCCTGGCCGTCCCAGAACAGGGGGATCGTCCACTCCGCGCCGCCGGGCCGGCGGAGCGTCGCCGTGGCCGTCACGTCCCTGTACGGGTTGTCGTACGTGCCCGCATGGATGAAGCTCATCTCGAGAACGGCAAAGCGCGGGACATCCTCAGCGTAGACCAGGGAGGTCAACGCGGACACGACTGCCACGACCGGGGCGCCTTTCTTCATGGGTCTCCCTCCCGCTGGATCGCGATCCAGGCTGGCAAAGTGCGGAACATTGTAACAGACACCAGGCCGCCTTGCGCTGAGCGCGCTCACGTGCGCGGCGGGGCATGTCCCGTTGAACGCCTCCACCAGGACAGGTAGACTGGCGGCGTAGGCGGACGCCCGCTCCGACGGATGCCCATACGGAGAATCACCATGCGGGCGCCCGCCGCCTTTGCTCGGGAGCGGGGCCATGCCCCGCAGGGAGGAGCTTGCGATGACCGCCCGGGAACGGAAAGCCTTGCTGGAGCAGTGCCGCGGCATTCGCGTCACCGACTGGCACGACGCAACGGACACGCTGGGGCTGTTCGACCGTGGCCTCATGAGTCCGCACATACGCCCGCTGTGGCGCGACGTCGAGAGCTTCGCGCACTGCATAGTGGGCTTCGCCTTCACCGTGCGCGCAATTCCATCCGACCGAACCATCGTCGCACGCGACCCGGATGATTTCCGAAAGCAGGAGCGGGCCTGGTACGGGGGCGAGCTGAAGTGGTCGGCCGAATTGCAGGAAGGCGAGCTGATCGTGGTCGACGCCACCAATACCAGGGACTGCGGTTTCGTCGGTTCGTGGAACTCGATGGACTGGATGACGCGTGGCGCCGTGGGAGTCGTGACGAGCGGCGGTGCCCGGGACACGGACGAGCTCATCAAGCAAAAGGTGCCCGTCTACCATGCGGAGTTCGGGCGAGGCATCAGTCCCGGCCGGGTCGAGGTGGACTCCTACGGACAGCCCGTCGAATGCGGCGGCGTGTACGTGAAGCCGGGTGACCTGGTCATTGCCGACGGGGACGGCGTCATTGTCATACCGGCCGACGTCATCGACCGGGCATTCCCCATCGCGAAGGCAATCCAGCAGAAGGACCAGGTAGGACGGGCGCAGCTCTACGAGCGGCTCGGCATTGCGCCTGACGCCACGCTCGGCGAGGCCAGGGGGGAAAGCGCCTGAGCCGTCAGCGCCGATGGCCTGCTGGTGGGAGCGACTTCCACCTCGCTGCGGCGAGATTCCTCGCCCCCCTTGCGCCCGCCGAGGGATCTCCGGTGCGGCGAGGGCGGCGGCGGTTGGAGCGGCGAGATTCCTCCGCGCCCGGTGGCGCGTTCGGAATGAC
>CAZSET010000091.1:9411-14660 GCA_964605915.1 uncultured candidatus Brocadiaceae bacterium
GGCGGCGGTTGGAGCGGCGAGATTCCTCCGCGCCCGGTGGCGCGTTCGGAATGACGTGGGGTGCGGCGAGACTCGGCATGACACAGGGCGTGGCGCTTCCCACCCCTTGTCATCCCGAGGAGGCCGTCCCGCAGGTGCGGGACGGCACGACGAGGGATCTCCGGTGCGGGGAGGGCGGCGACGGTTGGAGCGGCGAGATTCCTCCCCCGCCTTTCGGCGGGACTCGGAATGACAAGAGGCAGGGCGCGACTCGGAATGACACAAAGTGGAGGGGCGCGGGAATGACAACCGACGAGGCGGGCTGGGTCGGAACGGCTCTGCGTAAGGGGCCGTAAGTATGAAAGAGTACTACGTCTACATCATGACCAACCGGTCCGGCACCCTGTACACCGGCGTCACAGGCGACCTGGAAGCTCGCGTCCATCAGCACAAGCAGAAGCTTGTTCCCGGATTCACGAGCAGATACAACATCACCCGACTGGTATACTTTGAGAGCACGACGGACGTCCACGCGGCACTTGCGCGCGAGAAAGAGATCAAGGCATGGCGAAGGGATAAGAAGACGAAGCTGATCGAATCGGCAAACCCAGACTGGCGCGACTTGAGCGACGGATGGTACCAGTGAGCGCGCCGGTATTGTTGATAGGGGCTCAGAACGGCGAGATTCCCGCCGGTAGGCGGGTGAACCTCGGCCGTATGACGGCGGCACTCGGCATGACAAGAGGCAGGGCGGGCCTCGGAATGACATGAGGCAAAGCGGGACTCGGTATGACAAAGGGCACGGCGCTTCCCACCCCTTGTCATCCCGAGGAGGCCGTCCCGCAGGTGCGGGACGGCACGACGAGGGAACTCCGGGGCGAGGAGGGCGGCGGCGGGTGGAGCGGCGAGATTCCTCCGCGCCCGGTGGCGCGTTCGGAATGACAAGAGGCAGGGCGCGACTCGGAATGACAGGGGGCGCGGCGGGATTCGGAACGGCATAAGGCTGCGCGCTTGCCACCCTCTGTCATCCCGACGAGGCTGCAGGGCGGTAGCCGCTGAGGGTCTCGCCTTCTTGCCATCCCAACGAGGCTGCAGGGCGGTAGCCGCTGAGGGTCTCCCCTTCTTGTCATCCCGACGAGGCCGCAGGGCGGTAGCCGCGGACGGACTCCCCTTCTTGTCATCCCGAGGAGGCCGTCCCGCAGGTGCGGGATGGCACGACGAGGGAACTCCGGGGCGGGGAGGGCGGCAGCAGGTGGAGCGGCGAGATTCCTCGTTCGGCGTGCGCCGAACTCGGAATGACAAGAGGCAGGGCGGCACTTGGAATGACGTAAGGCGGCGCAGGACTCGGAATGACGTAAGGCAGGGGGGATTCGGCATGACGCAAGGTGGGGTCGGACGGGCGAGCTCTACGAGCGACTCGGCATTGCGCCTGACGTCACGCTCGGCGAGGGCAGGAGAGAAAGCACCTGAGCCGTCAGAGCCGCCCCGGCGCCGTCAACCGACCTCAGCGCTCCAGCGGCACCCAGGCCGACCCGTTCCGGACAGACTCGAGGGCCGCGAACGTGAACTGCATCGCGCGCAGGCCGTCGCGCACCGTCGGGCAGTTGTAGTTCTCGATCTCCATCGGGCGGCCGCTTGCATGGGCCCGGACGGCCTCGTAAGCGCCCCGATAGATGTTCCCGAACGCTTCCAGGAACCCCTCCGGGTGGGCGGGCCAGGCACGCAGGAGCTTCTGCACGGGCTCGGCCAGCTCGTGCCCCCGCCACACGATCCGGTCGCGTACGCCGCCGCGGGTCACCCGCATGACCTCCGGACGGTTCTGATGCCATTCCAGCGCCCCCTCGGTGGCGTAGAGCCGGAAGTTCAGCTCGTTTGACTCGCCGGGCGCCATCTGGCTGCACGTAAGCGTCCCCTTCGCGCCACTCGCCATGCGCAGCAGCATGGCGGCGTCCTTCGGCACCAGGGCGCGGCCCGTCATGTCGGTCAGGTCGCACGAGAGCTCGACCACGCGATCGCCGGTGACGAACTCCAGCAGGTTGAAGGTATGCGTGCCGATGTCGGCGATCGTGCCTCCGGCACCCACCTGCTCGGGGTCGTCGAGCCAGCTCTTCGGCTCAGCTCGAGGGGCGAACCGGATGCGGTTGCCGCCCTGGAGATACTCGACGATGAAGCGCGAGAGCTCGCCAAGCTCGCCGGCCGTCATCATGTGCCGGGCCTGGCGCACCAGAAGGTTGCCGGTGTAGTTGTGCGTCAGGCAGAAGACCAGCCCCGTCGCCTCGACGATCCTCACCAGCTCCTTCGCGTGCTCGAGCGTGCACGTCATCGGCTTATCACAGATGACGTGGAAGCCGTGCTCCAGGAACGTCTTGCTAATGGGGAAGTGGAAGGAGTTGCGGGTGACGATGCTGACGACGTCGATGCGCTCGTCCTCGGGCAGGGCGGCTTCGGCCTCGGCCATCTGCTGGTAAGATCGGTAGCAACGCTCGGGCTCCACGTAGAGCTCGCGGCCGATGCGGCGGCACGTTTCGTAATCGCGGCTGAAGCAGCCGGCCACGAACTCCGCCTCGTTGTCCATCACGGCGGCGACGCGATGTGCCACGCCGATGCCGCGCCCGCCGCCGACCATCCCCAGTCTCAGTTTGCGTTCGTACACGTCCATGACATGCGCTCCAATCGGCACGCGCGACTGCGGTGCTTCACTGCGGGGAACGAATGTAGTGCCTTGGCGCGCCAGAGTCAACGCCGCAGCGGAACGCGCACCGCTCAGCGCCGGCCGCCGGGCCATGCGGCCGTCCCGTAGATGACGAAGCGGTTCCTGCCCCTGAACTTCCTCTGCGGGAAGTAGCATTCCTCGGTGGTCAGGCCGCTGAGGCTCAGGCCGTGGTCGTCCGCCAGGTGGATACGGGCTCGCCCGTCCCCGTTCGCCACCCGGTCGATTCCGTAGCCGTGGATGCGGCCTCCGGGGTGCCTGACGACCATCCATGAGCCGCGCAGCTTGGTCCCCGAAGGCAGCTCGGCCGACGTCACGAATGCGTCAGAGGGCGCGCCGTCCGCTTTCCGTTCGGCCCCTTCAATGACGCCCGTCCAGGAGCCCGCGTCGGCGGCCAATTCGAAGTCGCCTGCCGCGAGCCGGGTCCCGCCGATGAGGCGCGCCGCAGCCACACGGTCCGCCTCCCTGGAGACGAGCCCGATGCGGCCCTCCATGCCGGCGGCGTTCTTGCCCTTGCACTCCACGGGCGCCGGGTCGGCCAGTGAAACGAGGATCGTGTCCGTCCGCGCGCCCTGTTTCACGCGCAGGGCGACTGCGCCACCGGTCGGTTTGACGAGCTCGCACAATTCCGCCCGGTCGATCTGCGGCTTCCCTCGGAAGGGCTCGTGGACGGCCACGAAGACGCTCTCGAGTGGCTCGCGCCCCCTGCGGCGGACCACCAGTTGAGGCATCGGGTAGTCGTAGAGCGAGGCATCGTCCTGGCCCGCCCGGCGCATCGAGGGCGTCTCGCACAGGAACACCTCCGTGGCGCGCCCGCCCATAACGTGGCTCCTGACGCCCAGGTCGGGCCGGTCCCGATACGTCATCGTGACGCTCCACTTGCCTGCCGTCTTGCCCGCGCGGACGTTCTTCATCAGGCCGTAGGGAATGAAGGTGGCGCTTTCGCCGTAGGGCTCCTCCCAGCGCTCCCCCTTTGCCAGCAGGCCCCCCTTCCTGGCCTTGAGCGGCAGGCTGCACCGGGCGTCCTGATCGTGGTCGGCCGACCCGTGCAGGAGCCAGTCGTGCGTGCCGCCGCCCTTAACGTGGAAGACGTCGACGACGTATGGGCTCGCCCCGTCCAGGGACACCAGCATGAGGAGCCGCCGGTAGACTTCCGCCAGCCCGGGATAGCCCCGCTCGCCACGCGCTTCGACGACGGCCAGGCCGGGCAGGTTGGGCACGTAGGCCAGCAGGTCGGCCTCCGTCTTGTGGCCGAAGCGCGGCTGGTCCGTGCGGTCGATGGCGACCGTGTTATGGCCCACGGTGCACGTCGCCCAGTACCGCAGCTTCGTGTGCGTATAGCCGAGGTCCGAGAACACCTCGCGCCCGCAGGCGAAGAGCGCCAGGTTCAGGTTGTCGCAGTGGTGGTGCCCGTAGGCCCCTGAGAACTGCAGGTGTGCCTGGATCTGATCCTTCCCCTTCCCCGTTCCGAGCACGGCGTGCCCGAAGCCGGGAAGGATGCGGCAGGTGCTCCTGCGCTTCGCCCGGCCCGGCCGGCTCGGCCAGCTCCTGCCGCCCCACGTATCGTGGACGGAGGCGGATCGGCCGTCCGGATAGTCGATGGTGGTCGGGGCGTCCATGGCCTTGGCCAGGAAGGGGAACTCCTTCGCCAGGTCCAGGCTTTCGATGTGGAGCCCGTCCTCCTTGCCCACGTAGCCGGGCGGGTCGCAGTAGCCCTTCGTCTCCTCAAGCAACCGCCGGATGCCGTGCGTCACCGTGTAGTGATAGGCCGGCGCCTCGTGCCACATGCCGTCGTAGCAGAACTGCGTGTGCAGCAGACGCCCGAACCAGTCGTGGACCCAGTGGAGGTATTCCGGTTCGCCGATCACGCGGCCGACTCGTACTATGGCAGTCGCGAACCACGGAGACATGTTGAACATGGGGCGCGCCGACGAGAGCGTGTAGTCGACGGTTGCGCGGAAGAAGTCGTCCTCGATCCGCTTGCGCACGTCAGCGCCCAGTTCGCGTGAAAGCCTGTCCAGTTCCGGGCTCTCGTAGATCAGATCGTAGGCCAGTGGGAGCTCGCCGGGGACCTCGTCGGGAATCCACCGCCCCCACTTGCCGCCGCCAGCGGGGAAGGGCGGCCTGGTCTGAGAGGTGTACCGGCGCGGCCGGTAGGGCCATTGGTATACGACGCAGTAGGTCGGGTAGAGCTGCGCGAAGCGGTCCATGATCAGTGCGGCGCGCCGTGCATATTCCGGCTTCCGGGTGACGTGATAGGCCCGTGCGAGCGCCATGGCCTGCCGCACCAGCCACCGCTTCTGCCGATACCACACGGCGCCCTCGAAGAAGTGGTCGTTTCCGGCTTCGTCGAGGTAGTAGCGAACCGTGACCCGCTTGCCTTGCGGGTTGCGGGTGACCTGCACCCGGTCCATCGGGTACTTGTCGCTGGGGTAGACGTGACCGCAGAACCGGCACGCGACCTGATGGGGCGCCTCGACGGTCCAGGTGAGCTGACTCGACTCCTGCATGCCGCTGTCGCAGTTGGGGCACCCGCAGAAGAGGATGCCCGTCTGCGGGG
>CAZSET010000092.1:0-14651 GCA_964605915.1 uncultured candidatus Brocadiaceae bacterium
AGATCGAGTTGCCCGAACCGTTCGAGAACATGGGCGCCAAGATGGTCAACGAGGTGGCTAGCAAGACCAGCGACGCTGCGGGCGACGGCACGACCACTGCCACCGTGCTGGCCGAGCTGATCTACCGTGAGGGCCTGAGGGCCGTCACCGCCGGCGCCAATCCGATGAGCGTCCGACGCGGAATCGAGGAGGCCGTCAAGGCCGTCGTCGACGAACTGGGCAAGAAGAGCCACCCCGTCACCAGCAAGGACGATATCGCCCACGTCGCCTCAATCAGTGCCAACAACGACCGCGAGATCGGCGACCTGCTGGCCGACGCCGTCGAGAAGGTCGGCAAGGACGGCGTGATCACCGTCGAGGAGAGCAACACCCTCGAAACGAAGCTCGAGTTCGTCGAGGGGATGCAGTTCGACAAGGGCTACCTCTCGCCCTACTTCATCACCAACGCCGAGGACATGCAGGTCGAGCTGGAGGACGCCTACATCCTGATCCATCAGCAGAAGATCGGCAGCGTCCGGGATCTGGTGCCTATGCTGGAGAAAGTGGCCGGCGGGGGCAGGCCGCTGCTCATCGTCGCCGAGGACGTCGAAGGCGAGGCGCTGGCCCTGCTGGTGGTCAATAAGCTGCGCGGCCTGTTGCCCTGCTGCGCGGTGAAGGCGCCCGGCTTTGGCGAGCGCAGGAAGGCCATGCTGGGGGACCTGGCGGTCGTTGCCGCCGGCAGGTTCATCAGCGAGGATCTGGGCGTGAAGCTGGAGAGCCTGCAACTCAGCGATCTGGGCAGGGCCAAGCGCGTCATCGTGACCAAGGACAACACCACCGTCATTGAGGGAGCAGGCAAGCCGTCCGACATCAAGGCACGCATCGATCAGGTGCGCATGCAGATAGAGCAGAGCACCAGTGACTATGACCGGGAGAAGCTGCAGGAGCGTCTGGCCAAGCTGAGCGGCGGCGTTGCCGTCGTGCGCGTGGGCGCGGCCACTGAGGCCGAGATGGCAGAGAAGAAGGCCCGCGTGGAGGATGCGCTGCACGCGACTCGAGCCGCTGCCGAGGAGGGCGTAATCCCGGGCGGCGGCGCCACTCTGGTGCGCTGCAAGGATGCCGTGATGAAGCGGCGGGAGCGGCTGCGGGGCGACGAAAAGATGGGCGCCGACATCATCGCCAAAGCGCTCGAAGCGCCGCTGATGACCATAGCACATAACACCGGCGTGGACGGGGCGGTCGTCGTGGCCGAGGTGATGGAGCGGGAGGAAGGGATCGGCTTCGATGCCAATACGTCTCAGTACGTGGACATGGCCAAGGCAGGCATCGTCGATCCCACCAAGGTCGTTCGGACGGCGCTGGAGAATGCGGCCAGCATCGGAGCCCTGATGCTGACGACCGAGGCGCTCGTGACCGAGATCGAGGAGGATGAGGAAGAGGGCGCTGCGACACCCGAGGGCGCCGTGCGCTGAAGCTGTCCGCCCCGTCGGCCGACTGGCGTGCGTTGCCGAGTTGCAGCGGCGAACCCGGCGGAGGCTTGGCCTTCATTCTCTGAACGCAGAGGTCGGAGGGCTGCCGTCCGGGCAGCCCTTGTCTTTGGGGCGTGCCCTGGCGGGACGGCCCTTGCGGATCGTGGGATGCCATGGCGGAGCGCGACTACTACGAGATACTCGGGCTCGGCCCGGACGCTTCCCCGGCAGAGATTAAGAAGTCCTATCGCCAGATGGCCCTCCAGTTCCACCCCGACCGCAACCCGGGCAGCCCCGAGGCGACAGAGAAGTTCAAGGAAGCCGCCGAAGCCTACGAAGTGCTGAGCAACGAGGAGACCCGCCGCCGATACGACCTCTACGGGAAGGCCGGCCTCAAAGGCGTGCCCCTGCATGACTTCTCCTCTGTCGACGATATCTTCAGCGTCTTCAGTGACCTGTTCTCCGGCGCCAGCATCTTCGACCGCATCTTCAGCACCGGGTACGGATCACGTGTCCGCAGAGGCCGCAGCCTGCGCGTGACCGTCGCCGTGGACTTGAGGGAGGTGCTGGAGGGGACCGACAAGACGATCGTGCTCACTCGCGCTGAAGTGTGCGAGGAGTGTCAGGGCAGGGGATCGCCTGAAGACGGAATGCGAACCTGCTCCTATTGCCGCGGCCACGGACAGGTGGAGAGCCGACAGGGGTTCTTCCGGATGCGCACCACCTGCCCGCGATGCGGAGGCCGGGGCACAGTGGTGGTGACCCCCTGTGCCCGGTGCGAGGGAACGGGCCGCGTGGAGGAAGAAGTGGAAGTGACCGTCGAGGTCCCGGCCGGCATCGAGTCGGGGACAAGGCTCCGCGTCGGAGGCGAAGGAGAACCCTCGCCAGACGGGCCGCGCGGCGACCTGTACTGCGATGTCTTCGTCGGTCCCCATCCGTTCTTCGAACGATCCGGAGCGGATCTGCTCTGCGAGGTGCCGATCGTCTATCCGAGCGCCGCGCTGGGGGGGAGCGTCGAGGTGCCTACACTGGAAGGGAAGCCTCATAGGCTCGATATCCCCGCCGGGACGCAGAGCGGGGAGGTGTTCCGAGTGCCCCGGCGCGGCCTCCCGAGCATCAAAGGCAAGGGCCGGGGGGACTTGATGGTCAGGGTCGTCATCGAGACGCCGCAGAAGCTGACGCCGCGGCAGACGGAGCTGCTGCGCGAACTGGCGGAGATCGAGCACGTCAACGTCTCCGAGAGGAGAAGAAGCTTCCTGGAGAAGGTCAAGGACTATCTCTCAGGCAAGGGAACAGACCGGGGCGTGTACGACTGAGCAGGCCTCCCAAGGTTGACTATATGGCAGGAGCGGAAACATGAGCGACGCAGGCCACGAACCGGCCGTGCCAGATCAGACCCCCGGACGTGGGGCCGGAGAGGAGGAGCAACTCCCGGTTCAGCAACCGGTTACGTTGTCCTACGCCGATTACGAGGAGCTTAAGACGCTGGCCAAGGAGCGCGACGACTACCTGAAACGGCTCCAGCGGGCCGTCGCGGACTACCAGAACCTCGAAAAGCGGATCGAGAGATTCAGGGACAACGCCCGCGAGTCGATCGTCAGGTCCCTGGCCGAGGAGATACTGCCCATGGCGGACAGCCTGATCCGGGCCCTCCATGCAGCCGAGCAGGCGGAAGGCGCGGAGAACATCGTCCAGGGCCTTCGCCTGGTGGAGAGGGAGTTCTACGGCGCGCTGGAAAGGCTGGGCATCCAGCCCGTGGAGGCGGTCGGCCGTAAGTTCGATCCGCACTACCACGAGGCGGCCATGCAGCAGCAGGTCGCTGGGGTGCCCCCCAATACGGTCGTCGAGGAGCTCAAGAAGGGCTTCGTCCTCGGCGATCAGGTGATCCGCCCCAGCCAGGTGGTCGTGGCGGCAGCGACCGGCGGGTCCTCACAGGGCCCGGCCGCTTCCGACGGGCAGCGCGAGGAGGGCGAGACGGCGGGCTAAGGGATTTGTCCGGCTTGACTTCGGACAGACGGCGGCCTAGAATGGTGTTTTGCCCCCAGTCTGCAGCTCCTGCAGTTGACGATGGGTTAGGAAGACGGTACTGAGAGATGCCCACATACGATTACGAGTGCACCCAGTGCGATCACAAGTTCGAGGCCTTCCAGAACATAACGGCGGCGCCGCTGCGAAAGTGCCCGAAGTGCGGCCGTAAGTCCCTGCGCCGGCTCATCGGGGGCGGCGCGGGCATCATCTTCAAGGGCTCGGGCTTCTACGCAACCGACTACCGGGGTGGTTCGTCAGGTGGATCCCGGCCCAGGAACTCCAAATCGAGTTCGGACAAGTCTGAGACCAAGTCCGGCGACGGTTCGTCGCCCGCAAGCGCTGACTCCGCCGGAGTGAGACGCCGGTCGCACCCGAAACGCGTCTGAGAGGCTCACCGTGCGGCGTCGGGGCCATTGGGGGGAGCCAGCAAGATGGGCCAGGGGGAGTTGAAGGTCAAGTGCCGTACCTGCGGGAAGGTCATGGTGCGCTCTGCGTGTCACAAGGCCCCCCACTTCCCCTTCTGCTCCGAACGTTGTAAGCTGCTTGATCTGGGCAAGTGGCTGGACGGCAGACACCGCATTGAGGAGCCTCTGCAACCCGGCGGGGAGGACGTCTCGGAGGCCGGAGACGCTGAGTAGCGGTCCGTCAAGGAGGGCAGCCGGTGCTCTCCGGGCCTGTTCCTGGGAGGGAGCCCGTGCAGAAGCGCCATCCTGACGCGTGTCGGAGGCCCGGCCCGCCGAAGTTCACCTGCTTGCCGGCGGGCATCTCCGCACCTGTTCCCCAGCTCAGACGCCGGACGGCGCGATTCGTCGTTCGCGGTACGACGAACGGGGGATGGCACGCGGCGGAGAACATTGCATCCCCGGCCGTGACTTATCAGGTTCTTCTGAACGGCATACAGGCCGCCCGCCATATTTGAGGTTGACAAAACGACGCGTGCGTGTGTAAAGTGTGCGCTTGGAGGCTCCTTTCACCTGTTGCCTGGAGAATCCTCGCAGCTGGGAGGCACGTCATGAGGAAGCGGACGGGAGACTGGCGGGATCTTTTGTCGGCCTATAGCCTGGCCCTGGAGACCAACAAGGTCTTCGTCGGCTTCTGCGCCGCCGTGTTGACGGCCTTCGTTATGTTCTTGGCCTCCTGGGCATATGCGAGGTGTGCAGGCCTTGGCTTGCTGGCAGCTTCGGCCTCGCTGAAGGAGCTCGGCACGTTGGGCGGGGAGAGGCCGCTTGTCTGGGAGCTGTTGTCCGGGAAGGGGCTCGTCGCGCTCCGCGATTTCCTCCCCCTCCTGAATCCGTTCTACGGCAACCTGTGCCATTTTGTGCTCTCCATCTTCACCTATGCGGCGCTGTTCTGCGTATGGGCCTACGCGGGCGGCATCGTCTCCCGCCTCGCCGTTCTGGAGTACGCCAAGGACGACCTGCCGACCCTGGGGGAGGCCCGCCAGACTGCTGAGAGCAGGTGCGCCTCCTATCTGTTCGCCCTCTGGTGGCCCCTGATCATCATCGCGGTCTGCATCTTGATGAATACGCTGGGCGGCCTCGTCGCCTCCATACCCATCGTGGGTCGTCTTCTGCTGGTCTTCCCGGGCTATCCCCTGTTGCTCATCTCCACGGGCGCCATCGTTTTTGTCGTAATCGTCAGCGTGCTGGCTCTCACCATGGTGGTTCCGGCGGTAAGCGCTGGCGGCAGGGGCGGACTGGAGAACTGGCTCACCGCCTGCAGCTACGTCATCTACGGGTTGCGCCGATTCGTGTGCTACGCGCTTCTGGCGGCCGTTATCGGCCTCATCGCCGTTGTGGGCCTGTGGGCGGTGGTTGAGATGCTGATCAGCTTGATCTACAAGACGGTGGAGTTCGGGTTCGTGCATGGCAGCGCGTGGATGCGAGAGGACATCGTTGCGGATAAGGCGGTTCTTGTGCCCGTCGCGGGCGGATGGAACGGCTTTTTCAGCTACGTCATGTGGGTACTGCTGATGGTGCTGCGAGCCATTCCGGCCGGCTACGCTTTCGCCTACTTCTTCACGGCCGGGACAGTCATCTTCTTCCTTATGCGCAAAGCAGTGGACAACGTTGAGATCGAGGAGATCTACGAGGAGGAAGAGGATGTTCAGGCGGAGGACCTCGGTGCCTTCCCGGTGGAGGAAGAGCCGCCTGCGGCCGAGCCGGCGGAAGAGCCCGAACCGGAAGAGCCGGAGGAGCAAGAGCCTGCCGAGGAACCCGAGCCTCAAGAGGAAGCTGAAGGGGAAGAAGGGGAGGAGGAGGCAGAAGAGGAGCAGTAGCGCCTCGTCTGCCGGAGCATCGACTCGCATTCCTGAGGGCAGCCGCGGCTGCCCTCTTTTCATCTGACGGTGCCCCGTTCAGGGGGCACGAAGGCATCGCGCGCAGCCGCTCCGCACACGGAACTGACGTGTCCCGCCAGCACTTCCCACGACCCGGCCGTTGATTCCCGAGGCGCCAGCCGCAGCACGCGAGGGTCCATAACCATGAGCCCACTCGTTCTGAACCCGCCGGGCACGCCCGCCGGGTCGGTGCGGGATACGTGCCCCGCCGAGCAGGACTTGAGCCTGAGTCCGTAGAAGTGGAGCACCCGGGCCAGCGCCTTCAGGTCCCTCAGCGTCCGCTGTCGCGTCTGCCTGGCCGCCAGCTCCGGCTCGATGGGGCTTCCCGCTGCGGCGCGCATGAGAAAGCTTCCCTCGTCGCAACCCAACGGGGCTGAGAATGCCACTACGCGCCGACACGGCAGGCGGAAGCGCTCGCAGACGCAGGCTGCCTGCCACGTCTGCCGTGCCTCCCGGTCGTCCACGACTTCAACGTCCTCCAGGGGAGCAGCTTCCGTGCCCCACGGCCATGCGGACTCGCTGCGCTCTGAGAACGTGGCAGCGACCCGCTCCATGGGCAGGCCCCGCAGGCACATGATGAAGTGCCGGCCCGCGTCCGCCCGAACGTGCCCGCGCGTCTCCCTGAATGCGAGGGACTCGGTCCGCTCGATCAGATGCTCGGCTCGCCGGTGCACGTGTCGCACCAACGCCCGCGCCGTCCGGCGTTGCTCGGCAGAAGTCCACGACATCTCGTGGCAGTAGGCGCGATAGAAGGCCAGGATTTCCGGCAAGGCCACCCCGGCCCAGGCTAGGTCCTCAACGGCGCCTCTCAGATCGTCCGCCTTTCGCGGATCATCATCTGCCGGGGCAACGGTCGAGTGCAGCCAGTCCAGCAGGTGAAGCTTGAGGCCCCGTCGTCTCGCTGGACCAGCACGTTGTCCGCGTGTACGTCGCGATGGGCGAGCCCCGCGCGATGCACTGAGGCGAGCAGTGCGCCGTAGCCACGCAGGGCTTCCCGACGCTCCGCGGCGGGCAGGGAGAAGGGCTTCTCCTTCGGCCATCCGGCCAGCAGGCGATCGAGTCCGCAGGAGTCCGGAATGCGCTCGAACGCGATGACGGTCTCTTGCAGCAGGCCGAGAGCTCGCCTTTCGGCGACGAGCAGGGGCCGTGCCACGGCCAGGTCGAGCTGCTCGGCGCGCCGGGTGCTGTCAAACTCCAGGCACGCCTCCGTCGGCCTCACCAACCCCTTCAGGCGCGCGCGCCATCCCACGCGCCGGTGCCACTTCCAGACGCTGCAGAGTCGCGGCGGTGCGGCCGTAAGCCGAGTGTGCCCCTCACGCGGGACCTCTGCGTCCTGTCCGCTCAGGGCCAGCCGCACGTTCGTGAGCAGTCCGGCCTGTGCCTCAGTGACAGTGCCTCGCTTGATGGCCCAGCCGTGCACGCGCCTCTTCATCTCGACCTCCGCCGAAAGGAAGAGCCCCGTTTGGAACCCTCCCGCCTGTGCGTAAGCGTGTTGGAGAATCTATGCCACCGGCCGCGACACGGTCAAGAGAAGGACGTGAACGAATCGCGTTGCGAAATCCGTCTTTTCTGTTACAGTAGTGCTCAATCGGCCATCCTCTGTTGCGGCGGACGGCTTCAACGGAGCGACAGGATGCTCATCGATTTTCATGCCCATCTCTACGACGAGCCCGGCTACGGGGAGGCGCTTGCGGAGACGGCCAGGAACCTGGGACTGGAACGCCTGTGCATCGCGGGCGGCGAGGGACGCTACGGCCTCGCCGCTAACGCCGAAGTCCGGCGTCAGGCGGACGCCTACCCCGAATTGTTCGTGCCCTTCGCCCACCTGGTTCTGGGCGAGGACGGTCCGGCCACAGTGGAGCGCTACGGCCGCGTCGGCTTCGTCGGACTGTGCGTCTGGGCTCCGCCGGCGCCCTTCGATGACGACGAGTTCTTCGACGTGTATGAGGTCGCCGAGGGGCTGGGCATGCCGATCGTGTTCCACACCTGCTTCCTGCCCGTGACTTCCCTCGACCGGGCCCGGCGCGTGCGTTCGGCGAACGCGCGCCCCGTTTACCTGGACACGGTGGCGCGTTGTTTCCCACGCCTCAAGATCGTGGGAGTGGGCCTCGGGCAGCCATGGTGCCAGGAAGCGGTCGAGACGATGCGCCATCATCCCAACGTGTTCTTTGACTTCACGGGCGACATCCTGCGCAGGAACAAGGTGGACTTCTTCGAGGGAGTGTTCCGGCCCAATCAGGCATCCCTGTGGGAGACCGATGCGGGGGGCGACCTCTGGCAGCACGTCGTGTTCGGCAGCGGAGTGCGCCACGAGGAGATCGCCTCCGTTGAGCGCGACTACCAGCGGATCTTCCGTTCGCTTGCCGTCGCATCCGAGGATGCCGAAGCCGTGATGGGCCTGACGGCCGCGCGCCTGCTTGACGTGCCGGTGGGTTCTTGAACGGCGCGGTCCAGTGCGGGTTCCGTAAGGAGGCAGAATGCTGATCGGCGTTATCTCCGATACGCACGATAACCTGCCGAGAATCGCCGCTGCGACGGAGCTCTTCGCTCAGCGCGGGGTTGAGACCATGCTCCACGCCGGCGACTACGTTGCGCCGTTCGCGCTTAAGCTGCTGCTCAAGTCCGACTTGCCATTGATCGGCGTCTTCGGCAACAACGACGGCGAACGTCGCGGCTTGGGCAAAGTGTGCGCGACCGTTTACGAACCGCCTCATCGGTTCGACCTCGATGGGCGGACCATCGTTCTGGCGCATGCTTCGGAAGCGCTGGACGAGGAGGCCACAGAGGGTGCCGACCTTGTCGTGCACGGCCATACACACGAGCCGTTCGTCCACGAGGGCCCGCCGCTGACCGTCAATCCGGGTGAGGCCGGAGGCTGGCTCAGCGGCCGGTGCACTGTGGCGCTGGTGGACCTGGACGCGATGCAGGCCGAGATAGTGGACCTGGAACCGCAGGAGACGGTTGTGCCATGAGGGGAAAGCTGGCGCTACTGGCATTCGCGACGGCGCTCTGCGCGTGCGGCTGTGTCGAACGGCGGATGCTGATCCGCTCCGAGCCGGGCGGCGCGCCCGTCTGGGTGGACGAGGAGTACGTCGGCCAGACGCCCGTTGACCTGGCGTTCGCCCACTACGGCGCGCGCCGGGTGCGCGTCGGCCCCATCCGGGATGAGCTCGATAAGGTTCGGCACCTGGAGCAGGAGCGCGTTGTCGAGGTCGGCCCCCCGTGGTACGAGAAGTTTCCCATAGACTTCTTCTCTGAGGTCATCTGGCCCGGCCGTCTCGTTGATGAGCATCATGTGCCGGAGTTCGTGCTGGCAACAGCCGTGCAGCGGAGCGCGGCGGAGAGCAGCGACCGGATCGAGCAGGTGCGGCAGAGCGCGGCGCAATTCCGCGAGGAATCCCTGCGCTCGATCCCGGAAGAGCCTTCGGACTAAGAGCGGGCCGCCCCGTTCCGGTTTTCCCCCGCGATTCCCCTCATCCCACGTCCGCAAGGGCCAGCCGTTCTCCGTACTCGACCAGCACTCTCTGGCGCAGCAGCCGGTGCTCGGGCCGCCGCAGCCCGGGGTCTTCTTCCACCATGGCGAAGGCGTCCTCGCGCGCCTGCCGGAGGACTTCCGTGTCCGAGAAGTCGTAGCAGCGGAACTCCGGCATGCCGCTCTGCTGCGTGCCGAAGAGCTGTCCCGGTCCGCGGAGGCGCAGGTCCTCCTCGGCGATCTTGAACCCGTCGGCCGTCTGCGTCAGGACTTCCAGCCGCTGCCGTGCGTCCTCCGTCCTGGGCTCTGCCAGCAGGAAGCAGCGTCCCGGCTCACCGCCCCGCCCGATGCGCCCGCGCAACTGGTGGAGCTGGGCCAGGCCGAGCCGTTCGGCGTGCTGCACGATCATCACCGTCGCCTGGGGCACGTCTATGCCCACCTCCACGACCGTCGTGGCGGCCATGACCTGATACTGGCCGCTGCGGAAGCCTTCCATCGCTTCTTGCTTGGCGGCCGGGGACATCTGCCCGTGCAGCAGGCAGCAGGAGTGCTCGGGGAAGACGCGCTCGCTCAGCTCCCGGTAGCCCTCCTTGGCGCTGGTCAGGTCAAGCTCGCGGTTTTCCTCGACCAGGGGGTAGACGACGAAGACGTTCCGGCCGCGGCGCAGTTCGTCCCGGGCCGCTTCGAACGCCCGTTCCCAGTCGCCGGGGGCATAGAGGTGGGTGGTCACGGGCTTGCGCCCGGGCGGCATCTCGTCGATCACGCTCACGTCCATGTCCGCGAAGTAGGCCAGCGCAAGCGTGCGCGGGATGGGCGTGGCCGTCATGACCAGCACGTCGGGCGGCAGCCCCTTCTGGCGCAGGGCCAGCCGCTGCCGCACGCCGAACCGGTGCTGCTCGTCCACCACGACCAGGGCCAGGCTCCGGAACTCGACGTCTTCCTGAATCAGCGCGTGGGTGCCGACAACCAGGTCCACCTTGCCCTCGCGGAGGTCGCGCAGGTTGCCGCGGCGTTCCGCTTGATCGGCCGCGCTGGTCAGCAGCGCGGTGCGCACGCGGGCCCGCTCCAGGAGCGACTGGAGGGTCAGGTAATGCTGTTCGGCCAGTATCTCCGTCGGCGCCATCAGGGCCACCTGGTAGTGCTTGCTGCTCTCGGCCAGGGCGGCCAGCATGGCGTAGACGGCCACGACCGTCTTGCCGCAGCCCACGTCGCCCTGGAGCAGCCGGTTCATGGGACGCGCCGCGCGCATGTCACCGGCCACCTCCTCGATGACCCTGTCCTGGGCATCCGTGAGGCGAAACGGAAAGAGCCGGCGGATGCGTCTGTCCACGTTCGGGCCGGCACGGAAAGCTATGCCCGGCGTCGTCTGCATCCTGGCGCGGCTGAGCGCCAGGGCCGTTTGGAACGCGAAGAGCTCCTCGTAGATGAGCCGGCGGCGCGCGGCGTCCTTCTCCTTCGCCGTCGGCGGGAAGTGAACGTGCCACAGGGCGCGCGCCACGCCCGGCAGCTTCCGCTTGCGGCAGATGGCCCGCGGCAGCGTCTCGGGCACCTGATCGGCCGCCTGCTCGAGGGCGGCGAGCACGACGTTGCGCATCACCCCTTGCGAGATGCCCTCCGTCAGAGGATAGACGGGCAGGATTCGTCCGAACTTCTCGGACTCACCGGGGCGGGTGCCCACCTCATAGTCCGGCCCGGCAATCTGTAGGCCCCCGTAGAAGCCCACCGTGCCGTAGGCGGTGATGACCTCGCCTGGCGGGAATGACTTCTCCCAGCCGCGGCCGGCGTTGAACCACGTCAGTGTCAGGCAGCCCGAAGCGTCCTCGATCTCGACCTCCAGGATGCCCCGCACGGGGCTCCGCGTCGGCCTGAACCGGACGTCCGTGATCGTGCCGCTGACGACGGCTTTCTCCCCGACCCGGAGCCCGGCAATGGGACGGGCGTGCCGCCGGTCCTCGTAGTCTCTCGGCAGGTGGAGCAGCAGATCCCGGACGGTCTTGATGCCCAGGTTCCCGAGCAGGGCGGCCCGCTTCGGCCCCACGCCCTTGACGTATCGGACCTCCCTGCCCAGCGCCTTCGTTGCCTGTCCGTCCTTCATGGGATGCTTGTAGCTCCCGGAGTGCGCGTACGTGCCGGCCCTGCCGTGCGGCTGACTATAGCAGATGGCGTATCGGCTTCCTAGCGAAGCCAGGGCCGGGGCGGCTCAGGCTTTGACACCCGCAGCGGCGACATCTATAATCCCAGATTCGCCGTCACCGTGCGGAGGTGTTCCATGCAGGCGACTGTGAAATCGCCGGACCAGATGGAGGAGCAGGAGTTCCCCTGGGGCAGCATAACGTGGCTCGTAAGCGGCCAGATCGGTAACTCCCAGACCATGACGTTCGGCCGCGTCGTCATCCGCAAGGGCCAGGCGAACGCCGAGCACGGGCACGCCAACTGCGACGAGATACTGCATCTGCTCGAGGGCGAGCTTGAGCACACGGCCGGCCCCGACACGGTCTTGCACCTGAAGCCGGGCGACACGATTACGCTGCCGGCCGGCACGCACCACTCCGCGCGCAGCGTGGGGGATTGCGACGCCGTCATGGTCGTCGCTTACTCCAGCGCCTACCGGGAAGTTCAGAACGAATAGCTACTCAATCGGGCATCGCATTGGAAGGAGGCCTGCCGATGAAACTGGGCGTTTACTCGCTGATCACGCCGGATTACACGATCGAGGAGTCGGCCGAGCTGGTGGCCGAGATAGGCTACGAGGGAATAGAGTGGACGGTGGACTACGAGAACGCCGTCTGGGACGGCAAGAGCAAATGGCACATATCCAGCGATGACCTGGAGGAGACGACGCGCCGGGCGCGTGAGGCGGCCGAGCAGAACGGCCTGACCATCGTCGGGCTGGGCACGCGCGGCGACTGCTTCGACAAGGAGCGGATCGCCCTGAACATGAAGGTCGCCAACCTGGTTGGCGCGCCGGCCGTTCGCGTGATGGCCCCGCACTACGACGGGTCCGTCCACTTCGACGAGCTGTTCTCCCGGGCCCGCGACGCCTACGCCGAGATCGAAGACATGGCCAGAGAGTCGGGCGTGCGCGCGCTGATCGAACTGCACCATGGCCTCATCTCGTGCAGCGCCTCCGGCACGCGGCGGTTGCTCGAAGGGCGCGACCCGGAATGGGTGGCCGCCATGTACGACCCGGGCAACATGGTCCGCGAGGGGATGGAGAACTGGAAGATGGGCTGCGAGATCCTCGGCCCCTATCTGAAGCACGTGCACGTCAAGGACGCCGTGTGGGTGCGCGATGCGGAAGGGAAGTGGACCGTCGAGAGCGCCGGGTGCGACGAAGGCGTCATCGACTGGGAAAAGGTCATCGATGCGCTACGTAGCGTCGGCTACGACGGCTTCCTGGACCTGGAGGACCTGCGCGGCGGCTGGGCGCGCAAGCCCGTCGGCATCACCACGCGGGAGAAGCTCGAGCAGGCCTACGCGCACCTCTCGCCGCTGCTCTAGCCGGCCTGCGTTCTGAACTCGCCGAAGGTGCCCGGCAGGTCTGCCAGGTACTCGGCGAGCAGGGCCTTCATCTCCGCCAACTTGCCCGCGTACGCGGGGTCTCCGGCGAGATTCCTCTGCTCGTCGGGATCGTTCTCCAGGTTGTAGAGTTGGTCGGGGTCGTAGTAGTGCTCGGCGTGCACTCGCAGGCCCTGCCAGCGATCGGTGTCGTCGCCCCCGGGCACTATCCCGATGTGCGTGATCCGGGCTTCGGGATCTTCTTTGAGGATTCGCTCCGGCGTGCCCCGGTTCCGGCCACGCTCGATGTACTGCCTTTGCCTTCGAAGCCGCTCCTCCAGCGGCACGTCGGCGCTGGGGGGTACGCGAAACGCGATGTACTTCCATCTGGCGTCGGAGACGGCGCGCGTGTAGCCCAGCTCGAAGTAGAGCGAGTCGCGCCACTTCACGCTCCGTCCGGTCAGCAGGGGCAACAGGCTTCGGCCGTCGAGGTGCATGTCGGCCGGAGGCTCGGTCCCGCAGGCGTCCAGGATCGTGGGCGCGAAGTCGATGTTCTGGATCATCTGGTGGCGCCGGCCGGGCTCGATGCTTCCCCTCCATCGGATGATGGTGGGCGTGCGGACGCCGTGCTCGTAGCACGAGCCCTTGCCGCCTTCAACGCCGTGATCGTTGAAGTAGAAAACGAGCGTGTCCTCGGCAAGCCCGAGCTCCTCGAGTTTGTCCAGCACGGCCCCGACGCCGTCATCCAGCCAGGTGGCGGCGGCGGGCCCCTGCCTGATGCCGGCGGCCTTGGCGCGCTCCAGCACCGACTCCCGCGACGGCTGAACCTGAAGCGGCGCGTCCAGCAGGCCGGCCTCTGTGATGCGCGGGTCGGACTGCAGGGACTTCAGCGGGCTCGGCCCGTGCAGGAGCGTGGTGGAGAAGTAGAGGTAGAAGGGCCGATCCTTGTTCTGCTCGACGAAGTCGAGGGCCCCCTTGGTGATCCACTCCATGTTGTGCTGCCGCAGGGCCGCGCACGGATTGCTCGGCAGGTTGCCGACGTAGAGGCTGGCGGCGTAGTCGAAGCCGCACTGCTTCACGTCCTCGGCCAGGCGCTCCTGGTTCTGCCTGAGGACCTCGGCCACGTCCGGGTCCGCGGGATCGCTGTCCGCCGGCACCTGCTGGTAGCCGCGGGAAGAGATGCCGTGGCACTTGCCGACGATGCCAGTCACGTAGCCGGCCTGGCGCAAAACCTGCGGAAGGCTCGGCCGGTCCGGACCGATGTCGGTGTTCCAGAGCACGCGCGTCTGGCCTTCGGGCGTTACGTTCCTGAGGAAGCTCCGGTCCCGGCAGCGGCTCGGGTACTTGCCGGTCAGGCAGCAGAACCGGCTCGGCGTGCAGACGGCGCTGGCGACGTAACCCCTCTCGAAGTAGACGCCCTCGTTTGCGAGCCTGTCGATGTTCGGCGTGAGGGCCTGTCCGCCCAGGAAGGCGAAGGAGGAGCGAGGCTGGTCGTCCGTTATGATGAACAGGACGTTGGGGCGACGGGCCGGGGGTACCGGATTCGGCACGGCTGTGGTTGCTGCGGATGCGCAGCCGCTGGCCCCGACCATGGCGGCACCGCCCGCGGCCACCAGTCCCAGGAAATCCCGCCTGTCCATGCGCCTGCCGCCAGCCGAGCGTCGTGTCGTTCCGTCGGCTCTTTTGCTTCCCACCTTCCAGGTCCTCCGACTCTTGTCCTCGGGGCTCCTGGTGGGGATGGTATGGGGTAGTCGTCCCGTCGTCAACGGGCTTTCGGCGGTGCTTCTCTGGGGACCGGCGTTTACGGCGGCGCGGCGTCAGGGTACAATGCGGCTTTGCGAGCCGTTCGTTCGCCAGGATGGGGGTG
>CAZSET010000093.1:0-7470 GCA_964605915.1 uncultured candidatus Brocadiaceae bacterium
GCTGTCGGGCTCCGGCGCAACGTCGCCCGAAGCGCTGGCGCGCCCTACGGCCCTTAGGCCGGTCCTCCTGTTCAACCTAAAGAAGCCCATGCGCTCTTGCAGTTCACGTTTTCCGCTGGCCCGCTGGCCCCACGCCTTTTCCAACAAGTACTCCGTTCTTTAGGTTTTCACAGTGGGCCGGTCACCGTGAGGCGATTGGCGCAGACGGCCGCCGCCTCGAAGAAGAAGGACGCGCTGCTGTAGTCGCCCTCGATCTCGATTGCACGCGCCTGGTAGGGCCGCTCGTTCGGCACCGTGAACTCGGCGAAGTCCCGGTGCGCGACCTCCACGCCGAACCGGGCCATCATCTCCAGCGTTATCGCCACGTACGGCTTCTCGGACATGGGGCCGAGGCATCGCAGCGTGACCGGCCGGTCGGCGTACGGAGCGGCAACGAGAATGGCGCTGAAGTACTGAGAGGTGACGTGGCCGCGCATTTCCGCCGTTCCGCCCGGGATGCCGCCGCCGTGCACCCTGACGAGCGGGCAGCCCTCCGCGCCAAGCCAATCGATGCGGCACCCTAGCTGGCGCAGGCCGCTGACCAGCTCACCGACGGGCCGCTGGATGAGCCGCGGGGCGCCGGTGATAACCACGGGCTTCGATGACAGGCAGGCAAGGGCCGTCAGGCAGTTCATGCTGACGCCCGATTCGCCGACGTTGAGCTCGTCCGACAGGGGCTCAAACCGCCCGCCGCAGCCCTGGACGACAATGCGTTCGCCGTCCTCCACGACCCCTGCGCCCAGCGCCCGAAGGCAGTCCATCGCGTGGCGCTGGTCCTCCCCCATGAGCGGATTGCGAATGGTGCTCTCGCCGTCGGCCAGCGCGCTCAGAAAGAGCGCCCGGAGGGTGTGCGCCTTCGATGGCGGCGCCGCAACGGTGACGTCGGCCTTGTGTGTTCTGCGGACGGTCCGCACTTCGCTATCCCCTTCGAGCGCTGACCCTCACGGCACCGGCCCGAGCTCGCCGAGCAGCAGCTCATCTATGTTGGCGTAATCGGCCTCGACCCATCGGGCATCGACGCCAGCAGCCACCATCGCCCTGGCGCAGGCGTCTTCCAGCCGCCGGCACTCCTCGCTCCTATCGTACACGCACAGCATCTCGCACGCCCGGGTCAGGCGCTGCCAGACGGTCATCCCCTCGCCAGCCGTGCCGACGACAAGGTCTACGACGCGCCCCAGAATGGGCAGCAGCTCGCGCCCCAGGGCCGTGGTCGGCGCAAGCCGCATCAGCAACTCCGCATACGGAAAGGACCGTCCCTCGACGAGGAAGAAGAGGCGCAGCAGCTCGTTCACCGCGTTCAGCAGCGCCGTCGACGCCGCCAGCACTTTGTCGTCGTCGCCGGAGCGATAGGGGAAGACGTCCACCTCCCAATAGCCGGCCAGCAGCCAGCGGTACTTGATCTTGCGCACGAGGACGTCCTGCGGATAGCCGGCGAAGCCGCCGACGATGTCCCGAAACTGGCGGCCGGGGTCGGCGACGACCTTCGCATTGAGCCATATCCACATCCACACGTCGTCGTAGGTCCGGAAGTGCCCGGCCACCCAATCGAGGCCCCACAGGGAGACGTGCGGCCGGCCCATGTGCGGGCCGAAGTAGCGGTCCCAGTCGTCCCCCGCCAGCGTCCAGAAGAAGGACTTCTCGGCCCGGACGATGCCGGCCTCGAACGAGGCGCGATGGACGGATTCGTAGACCGGCTGGGGGCAGACCACGTCCAGGTCCACGTCCGACGTGTCCGTTTGAGCGCCGACGGACCGACTGCCGGTCACCAGTATGGTGAGCTCGCCGCGAGGATCGCCCGCGCCCGGCAGGGAGTAGACGTGGCCCTCCAGGAAACGACGAAGCGCATCCGCATCTATGCCCGCCGATTCAGGATCCCACATCGCCCTCTCCCGGGCGGAACGTCGTCGCCACCATGGGCCCCCAGGCCCAAACGGAGAGATTCCTCGCCCGCCGTACAGCGGGACTCGGAATGACAAAGAGGCCGGGCAGAACCGCACGCCACAGGCCGCGCTTCAATCAGTGCAGAAACCACCTCATCCCCGAGTGGATCATGACCATGCCGTACTCGTCGGCTGCGGCCGTCACGTCGTCGTCCCGGAGCGAGCCGCCCGTCTGGAGGATGCACTGAACGCCGCTCCGGCTGGCCCGGTCCACCGTGTCGCGGAACGGAATGAAGGCGTCCGAACTCAGGCAGATACCTTCGAACCCAGCGATCCAGTCGGCCCGCTCCTCGGGGCTGAAGGGCTCGGGCGCTTCGGAGAGCTGGGACAGCGTCTGCTGCTTCTCGTGGTCGGACAGCTCGTCCCAGAGCACGAACTGGTCGACGACGTTCGTCTTCTCCGCCCTGGTCAGTCCCTCCCGGAACTTCAGTCCCAGCACGCGCGGGTGCTGCTGGAGCAGCCATTTTTCGGCCTTGTCGCAGGCCAGGCGCGTGCAGTGAACGCGTGACTGCTGCCCCGCGCCCATGCCGATCACCTGGCCGTCGTAGGCGACGCAGACGGAGTTGGATTGCGCATACTTCAGCGCGATGGTGGCGACAAGCAGGGATTGCACCACGTCGTCCGAAAGGTCCTTTTTCCTGGAAACCACGTTCTTGAGCAAGTCCGGCGTGACCCGGGCGCTGTTACGCTCCTGTTCGAGGCGAAGTCCGAGGACTTCGCGCGTCTCGATCGTGGGCGGCTCATAGGAGGGGTCCATCTGAAGGACGAGGTACCTGCCGCCCTTCTTCTCCCTGAGGATTTCGAGTGCATCCGGCTCGTAGCCGGGCGCGATGACGCCGTCGGAGACCTCCCGCGCAATCAGGCGCGCCAGCGTGGCGTCCACGGTGTCGCTGACGGCGGCCATGTCGCCGAACGAGCACATGCGGTCGCCGCCGCGCGCCCGGGCATAGGCGGTCGCCACGGGCGATAGGTCCCTCTCCGGGATCATCTGCGAGCGCCGGAACGCCTCCGAAAGCGGCTGCGCCACTGCGGCCCCGGCCGGGCTGACGTGCTTGAAGGACGCCGCGCCCGCCAGTCCCGTCGCCTCCTTCAGCTCGACGGCGAGCTGCCACGCGCCCAGGGCATCCAAGATGTTGATGTAGCCCGGAGCGCCGTTGACCACCGCCAGGGGCGGCCGCTCCATTTCCATGACCACTCGAGCGGATGCCTGGTGCGGGTTGCAGCCGTATCTGAGCTTGATCTCCATCAGCACATCTCCTTCATTGCACGGAGAGCCGAATCGCTGCCGCCGGCGAGGCTGTAGATCGGACATGATAGCACCGGGGCGGCGATCCTCAAGTGCCCGGCGCCAGGGGCGCGCAGTACGGGCCCTCGGGGATCACGGCGACCTTGCTGCCGGAAGCCACCGCCCGGTCGAGCAGCTCCTGGACCTCACTGCCCACCGAGCCGGCCGCTGCGCCGTGACCGTGGAGCGAAAGCCGGGCGAGGACCTCCCGCGTCAGCCCGTCGCTGACGAAGTGGAGATTGTCCTCCCCGACCTTTTCGAGCGCCCGCGCGTGCAACTGAAGCTCCCACTGGTCCTTTGTGAAGGCGCCGGGCTCCCGGATATCCGCCAGGAAGTCCCGCCAGCGCCCGGCGTACGTCGCCATCAGCTCCGCGTACTCAGGGCTGCCCACGCCCTCGTCACAGGCGCCGAACGAAATGACCGCCCCACCCCGCCGAACCGCGGGCAGGCACGAGACCAAGCCCTTGACGCACTGGTAGAAAGTGCCGTCCAGCGGGTGCCCTCCGCTGGAGGTGACAACGACGTCCGCCTCGGCGCTCACCGTCGGGCAGGCGCACTTACGCACGAACCGGCACGCCGCGTCATGCGCCTTCTCCAGATCCCCCGCAAAGGCCCGGACGACTTCCCGCCGGCGGTTCAGGACGACGTTCAGGCTGAAGTCCGGCGGCGCCATACGGGCGATGGAGAGCGCCTCTTCGTGACAGGGATTGCCGGACAGACTTGCGTTGCGCGCCAGAGGGTTGCCCAGGAAGTCGGCCCCGTGGAAGCTGCGTATGGTCTCCAGCGAACAGAGGCCCGGACAGACGGCTTTCCGGCCTCCCGAGAAACCGGCCATGAAGTGCGGCTCGACCAGGCCGGTGACCAGGCGGAATCCGGCCGCGACGTACAGGCGGTTAAGCCGCACCCGCGAGCCCGACCAGCTCCGGCCCGGCAGCTCCACGAACGCGGCCCCGTCGGCTGCGTCGTGATCGATCACACGGAACTCCTGCGCGGCGTCGCCGTACATCGCCTCGCGTTCGGCGGGGGTGCTCGACCGGTGCATCCCCGTGGCAACCAGCAACGTGACTTCGTCACGCGCGACGCCGGCCGCCTCGATCTCCGCCAGCAGCCCGGCCAGGAAACGCGCGTAGGGAATCGGGCGGGTGACGTCCGACACGACCACCACCACTGGGCCGGGCCGGCGCGCTGCAAGCGCTTCCCGCAGGGGCGCAGCGGCGATCGGCTCGCGCAGGGCATTCAGCACGGTCTCCGCGGCGTCGGCCGCAGGCTGCGGAAAGCGCGAATCGTACACAAGGGCCCCGTCCGGCACCCTCAGTGTGACATCGTCCTTCCCGTATGGGAACGTGACTTCCATTCCGCCTCCTGGGAGCCGACCTGCTCAAAGCCAAGACAAACCTGTGCCAGACATGGTAGCATGGCCGACAGGGCCGGGCAAAGCAGGAACGAGCCGGCCGGTTTGAAAGCGGGCGCCAGACTCGGTTACACATAGTGGCGCGACGTTCCGACGCCACGCACCGGGGCTCTCGATGCGAAGGCTCTCCACCAGGACGTGGGACCGGCTGAAGCTGCTGGCGGGGCTGCTTGCCGTGGCAGGCTTTGTCTTCCTTCTGCCGAGCCGGATCACGGCGCCGGCCCGGGTGCTTTTCAACGAAGCAGTCAGCCCGTTCGAGGAAGCGGCCTTCCAGGCCGGCGGGCAGGCGGTGGCCGCCGGCGGAACGCTGACAGAGATGTTCCTCAAGGAAGACCGCGAGCGGGCCTTCGCCCGCGAGGTCGTCCGCTTGCGCAATGAGAACATCCAGCTGGCTGACCGCCTCCTTCGCCAGGACTTGCGCCTCCGAAGCGTCGCCAAGCTGGAGGCCCGGGAGTTCCCGGTCCGAGCCGTGGCGGCTCCGGTCAGCTCTTACGATCTCTCCGGGATGCGCCGCAGCATCACGGTGCGGGCCGGGACGAGGGACGGCGTGAGAGCCGGGATGGCCGTCACGGCAGACGGCGGATTGGTGGGAGTGGTGAGCGAAGCCGGTCCCTCCCAGAGCCGCGTGCGGTTGATCACCGACCCGGGCAGCGCGGTTCCGTGCCGCGTCAGCCGCACGCGGGAGCTGTGCATACTCCAGGGGACGGGCGGCGAGACGTGCGCCGTCGATTGGCTCGAGCACAAGAGTTTCGTCGAGGCCGGCGACGTGTTGGTGACGGCGTCGTTGGACGTGCCGGTCCGGGGTGAATTGCGTCTGCCCGACGGCATCCCCGCTGCCACCGCCAGGAGCGTTTCGGCCGATAGGATGCGGCCGCTCTTCCTCGCCATCGAAGCGGTCCCGCGCGTGGGCCTGGACCGCCTGGAAGGGGCGGAGGTGCTTATCCCCGAGCAGGAGGGCGGCGACAAGTAGGGGAGCACGTAGGGGCACGGCGCGCCGTGCCCAAGGGACAAGAGCAGGGCGGGCTAGCGGTTGTAGCGGCCGCAGCAGTGCTTGAATTTCTTGCCGCTGCCGCACGGGCACGGCTCGTTGCGGCCGACCTTCTGTTCCACCCGGATGGGCTTGGCGGGGGCCCGGTCGCCTGCCCCGTCGGCGGTCTGCTCCTGCCGGCGCGCGTACTCGGCCACGCGGAATTGCTCGTGGCGCATTTCGGACATGCCCCAGATGCCCTCGACTTCACGGTCGGTCCTTTCCTCCACCCGGACGCGGAAGAGCAGGTCGGTGAACTCATCGGCGATGCTGATAAGCATCTGCTCGAACATCTCGCCGCCTTCGCTCTTGTACTCAAGCTTGGGGTCGACCTGCGCGTAGCCGCGCAGCCCGATGCCGCTCTTGAGCACGTCCATGGCGTGCAGGTGGTCCTTCCACTTCATGTCGGTGGTGCGGAGCGCCAGGGAGCGGGAGAAATCGAGCAGCAGTTCCTTGCCGACGGCTTCGCATTTCTCCCGGAACACCGCTTTGGCGCGCTCGACCAGATGCTTCTCCAGCACGTCCAGATCGCCCATGCATTCGGCAGGGATTTCGGCCGGCACGCCGATCTTGCGCTCGAACCATTCGTTCAGCGAGTCCAGGTCCCACTCGTCGGGGGACACCCTGGGGTCGACGTAGAGCTCGATGCCGTCTATGACGGCGTCTTCGATGAGTGTGAACACCTCGTCTTCCAGGTCCCTACCCTCGACGAACTTCTGACGCCAGGAGTAGATGCTCTTGCGCTGCTCGTCCATCACCTCGTCGTATTCGAGCAGGTTCTTACGGACGTCGAAGTTGTATTCCTCGACGCGCTTCTGCGCCTTTTCGATCCAGCGCGTGACCATCTTGCTCTCGATGGCCATGCCGTCTTCCATCCCGACCCGCTGGAGCCACCGCTGCATCGAAGGCGGGGCGAAAATGCGCATTAGATCGTCCTGGAAGGAGACATAGAAGCGGCTGCTGCCGGGATCGCCCTGGCGTCCGGCGCGGCCGCGCAACTGGTTGTCCACGCGGCGGGCTTCGTGGCGTTCCGTGCCGATGATGTGCAGCCCGCCTCTGCGGGACACGCCTTCGCCCAGCACGATGTCCGTGCCTCGCCCGGCCATGTTTGTGGCGAGGGTGACGGCGCCCGGCTGGCCGGCCTTGGCCACGATGTCCGCCTCGCGCGCCGCCACCTCCGGCCGCGCGTTGAGGACCTGATGCTCGATGCCTTTGCGCAGCAGCAGTTTGCTCAGGTGCTCGCTCTTCTCGATGCTCGTCGTGCCCACCAGCACGGGACGGCCCTCTTCGTGGACCTCCGTGATCTCATCGGTTACGGAACGCCACTTCTCGTCCTCGGTGCGGAAGACCCTGTCGGGAGCCTGCGCGCGGATCAGCGGCAGGTTCGTCGGGATGGCGACGACTCCGAGCCCGTAGATCTTGTCGAACTCCGACGCCTCCGTCATCGCCGTGCCCGTCATGCCGGCCAGCTTCCTATAGAGGCGGAAGAAGTTCTGCACGGTGATGGTGGCCTCGGTCTGCGTCTCCTCGCGGAGCTTCAGGCCCTCCTTGACGGTCACGGCCTGGTGCAGCCCGTCGCCCCAAACGCGCCCCTCCATGAGGCGTCCCGTGAACGGGTCAACGATGACGACCTCACCGTCCTTGACGATGTAATCCGTGTCGCGCTCGAACAGCTCGTGCGCGCGCAGGGCCGTCTCGATGAAATGCGGCCAGTCCATCGTCTCTTCGGCATAAAGGCTATCGACGCCCAGCATCCGCTCGGTGCGCG
>CAZSET010000093.1:7480-13394 GCA_964605915.1 uncultured candidatus Brocadiaceae bacterium
GTCAGGTGGACGGCCTTCTCCTTCTCCTTGACCTCGTGGTCACGATCGCGCTTCAGCGAGCGCGCGACGTTGTTGGCCATGTAGTACTTGTCGGACTGCTGGATCACGGGTCCGCTCAGGATCAGCGGCGTGCGCGCGTAGTCGATCAGCAGGCTATCCACCTCGTCGACGATTCCGTAGTTCAGCCCCCGGCCGAGCTGGACCTGGCCTTCGCGGCTGTAGCGCATGTTGTCGCGCAGGTAGTCAAACCCGAACTCGGAGCTGGTGCCGTAAGTCACGTCGCAGAGGTAGGCGGCCCGCTTCTCGACCGGGTCCTGCATGGACTGGATCGCTCCCGCCGTCAGGCCCAGCAGGTTGTAGACCGGCCTCATCCACTCGCAGTCGCGCCTGGCCAGGTAATCATTGAAGGTGACGATGTGCACGCCGTCGCCCGCCAGTGCGTTGAGGTAGACGGCGAAAGTGGCCACCAGCGTCTTGCCCTCCCCGGTGACCATCTCGGCGATCATCCCCCGGTGGAGGGCGATGCCGCCGATGATCTGCACGTCGAAGGGACGCATCATCGGATAGGGGCTGTCCGGTGCCGGCGTCACCAGCGTTCGGCGCGCCGCCTCCCGCACGTTGGCGAAGGCTTCCGGCAGTATCTTGTCGAGCAGCCGCTGCTTCTCCTCGTAGCTCTTCGGGCCGCGGAACTCCGCCTTGAACCTGTCGGTCAATCCCCGGATCTCGGCGTCGGACTTGCGCTGGAACTCAGGCTCGAGCGCGTTGACCCTGTCCACCAGAGGAACCATCTCGCGAAGGATGCGCTCGTTGGACGTGCCGACGACGGCCTTGGCGACGCTGCCCACCTTCGCCAGTACCTTGGTAATCATAAGTCCCTGCCGATCAAGGACTAAAGTGCTGCGGCCGACGCACGCGGATGCGTCTGCCGCCCCGCAAGTGAGACACCGTATTATAGCGCAAAGGTAACGCGGATTTCCATTGTGGCGCTCGCGTCAGCGAAGGCGGCATTGGCGGCCCTTTTCCGCGCTCAGTAGAATGGGAAAGGCGAATCCAGAGGCATACTTCACCTTCCGCATGGCGCAGACGAACCAACCAGCAGCCGCCGAGGTACCGGGAGCCATAGGGCGGGCCGCAGTCGCAACCGCGCGGTGCATCAGCTACGACCTGTCCCGCGTGCGGGGCGCCGTCGAGCGCTGCGTGGACTCGCTGCCCGAGCTGCAGCATCTGTTCGCGCGCAGCCGGTCCGTGCTGCTCAAGCCCAACCTGCTCTCCAGCCGCCGGGGGCCGGAACACCACGTCAACACGCACCCCGCCGTCGTCCAGGCCCTGGCCGAGCTTCTAACCACCGAGTTCGAGTGCGACGTGGCGATCGGCGACTCGTGCGGCACCCTCACGGCGGGGTCAACGGCCGCCGCCATCCGCAACTCGCAGATGGACCGCGTGGCCGAGTTGACCGGCGCCCGCATCTACAACGTGGATGCCCAGCCCCGCCACGTGGTGCCGTTCGGAGAGGGGCGCGTCTACACGGCGATCCCACTGCCAAGCAACCTGCAGCAGTTCGACCTGATAGTGTCCGTGGCCAAGGTCAAGACCCATAACCTGACCTACGTGACCGGCCCGGTCAAGAACCTGCTGGGCCTCGTGCCGGGCGCCGCCAAGAAGCAGGCCCACCTTCTGGCGCCGCGCGTCGATGAGTTTGCCACGCTGCTGTGCGACCTCTACGCCCTGGTCAGGCCCGGCGCGGCGTTCGCGGACGGCATTGTGGGGATGGAAGGCAACGGCCCAAACAACGGCAAACCGAGGCGCCTGGAACTGATCGGGGCAAGCTGCGACGCGGTGGCGCTGGACAGCTTCTGCGCGCAGGTCATGGGATTCGACCCGATGGCGATTCCCCTGCTGGCCGAGTGCCACGAGAGGGGGCTGGGGATGGCCAATCCGGGCGGGATAGCCGTGCGGGGCGAACCGGCCGCGGCCTTTGCGCCGGGCGACTTCGCCAGGCCCCGGACGTATGCGCTAGGCGCGCTCCTGCGCCTGGTGCCCAAGTGGCTGTTCAGGACGGGCTTTGGCGCGTTCGCCGCCCGCCACGCAAGCATCGACCAGGGGAAGTGCAGCCGCTGCGGGGAGTGCGAGCGCAACTGCCCCAGCGGGGCCATTTCCTTCGACGAATCGTCCCAGCGGTACCGCGTCGACGCGCGCAAGTGCATCGCCTGCTACTGCTGCGACGAGGTATGCCCGAGCGATGCAATACTGATCCGCGGAGCCTGGCTGCAGCGCGCGTGGGAACGGCTTGCATCGCCGCTGACGTAGCCGGCGCGGGGCGGCGCCCGTCAGTCGCCCGCGGCCGGCTCGGCTTGCACCGGCTTGTGGAAGCGGTTGGCCAGGAAGCATTCGCCCAGCAGCAGCGCCAGGGCTGCCAGGGCGACGTAGGGCGTCAGCTCGCCGAGGCGGCTGCCCCCCTCCAGCTCTCCGCCAACGAAGGAAGCATCCGCCACCAGCTCGACCTGCCCAGCGCGAATGCAATCCTCGATCTGCTCGAACGGGAGCGGCTCGAGCCGGCTCTCGATCGGGACCGTGTTGATGGCAAAGCCGCCCTGCCACTCCTCGCCGTGCCTCTCGAAGTGCACGGCGTAGTAACCGGGCGAGGCCGTTTTCCAGTAGGTGTGCTTGCCGGGGGTCGCACCGGGCAGGAGCCGTTCGGGCTCCCGGGCGCCCGGCACCGTCACGCGGACGACGGTAGGCCAGCGCCCCGTCTCGAACTCGATGGGAACCTGAGCGCCCACGGGGTAGCTGCGGATGCCGCTGGCGGACCGTGCGGCCAGATACAGGGCGACCTCATGGCAGAAGGGCACGAAGGCCGGGGTCACGGGGAAGTTCCCCCATCGTTCGTCCGCCGTCGAGGCAAACAGGGCCACCTTTCCGCCCATCTCCGCGAGCATCAGCGCGGGCATGCCCGGCCCGAAACTCATCAGCTCGACGGCGTGCTCAGCCGGCTGCACCTGCCGGCACTGGCGATAGCGGACCTCCGCCAGTTCCGCCCTGGATGCCAGCAGAGCGGTGACGCACGGATGGCGCGCCTGCACGATGCGCAGGCCGAACGGGTCGTCCGCGGGCGCGATCACGGGCTCTCCTACCTGCGCCGAGAGGACGGCCGCCGCCGCCTCGCTGCGGTAGGCCTCAGACGTCTCCGACCCCAGGAACACGAGCAGGCCCCCCCCGCCTGAGACGTAGGCGTCCAGTCGGCGCCACCCCGTCGGCGTCATGCCGCCGGCGCCTGCCATAACCACCAGGTCGAACGGGCCGAGGGACAGATCCTCCAGTTGGGCGGGCGAGGCGCGCTCCACCCGGAATATGCCCCTTCCCCGCGCCATCCACGGGTTCAGCGCGAGTCGCAGGAAGTAGGACACGGACTTGATCGAAGCTTCAGGATCGTCTTCGACGCAGAGGGCGGACACCTCCGGCGCCACGTCGACCGCGAACGTCCGAGCGTCGTCCTGGGGAAGGCCATCCGGGTTCAGGAACGAAACCCGACCCCAATGGTGGCCCGCCTCTGACAGGACGACGTCGAAGTCCAGCGTCGCCTCGTCGCCGGGGTCAAGCGTCACCTGGCGGCGGTCGATCACCCGCCCGTCGAGCTCGAACTGGACGTTCCTGTCCAGCGGCGCGCCGGAGGCGAGGATTCGTGCCTTGAGGCCCAGCGATGCCCCCAGAATCGCGGGCTCTCCCTCCTGGTCAAGCTCGTAGACGGCGCCGTTGCCGCGCTGCTCCCCTGCGCAGTTCAGGATGTGCAGGTTCACGTCCGGCCCCAGGTCCACGACGCGATGCCCGTGGCCGAGCCACGCCGACTCCGTCATGTCCGTAAACAGGTAGACGTCGCGGCGGGAAGCGCCCTTCTGGTCCAGCAATTCGGCGGCCGATTCGAGGGCGTCCCAGCAGGAGTTCGCCCGCGTGGTGACGCGCGTTGCGCGGATGCGGTTGGCCACCGCCTCCGAATCGCGAACCAACTTGCCCTGGGGCCGGGAAGTAGTCAACACCGCGGCGGCCGTGCCCCTATGCATCTGGCCCACGAGCTCCAGGGCCCGGTTCCGCGCTGCCCCGAACCAGGTTTCGTCGCCCGCGCGGAAGCCCATGCTCAGCGAATCGTCCAGGATTAGCACCGCGGCCGGCGTGCCGTCCGCGGGCGCCGGCCCGTCGTCGCCGATCTCCATGCCGCCGCGCAGGGACGGCCGCGCAATCACGAGCGCCAGCAGAATGATCGCCGCCATGCGCATCAAGAGAAGCAGCAGATGCTTCAGCCGGTTGCGGTACGAGGTCTTCCGTTTGCTTGAGCGTATGAAGCGGACCGCCGGGAACCGGACCTCCCTCGGCCTCTGACGCGAAAACAGGTGGATGACGATCGGCAGCACGGCCGCCGTGGCCAACCACAAAGCGCCAGAGTGGGCAAAGATCAACGGGCCCATGAGAGGTCAGGTGCTAGGGTCTAGGTGCTAGGGTCTAGGTGATAGGTGATAGGTGATAGGGCATAGGTGATGGGTGCTGGGCGGTCCGTAGCTAGAGACTCCCGAGAGAACGCATCAGAACTTCTTCTGCCTGGCCCTGAGGAACGAGAGCAGCACCCGGTCAAAGGACTCGGACGTATCCACCTGGACGAAATCTATGTTGGCGCTTCGGCACGCGGAGCGGTAACGTTCGACGAAATCCCGGACCTCTCTGCGATAGGCCGGCCGGACCGCCTGGGCATCCGCCCGCAGGGACCGCGAGCTCTCCACGTCCACGAACCGCATGGGCCCGTCGAAGGGGAACGTCAGCTCCGCATGGTCGAGAAGCTGGAAGCATATCACGTCGTGTCCCCGATAGCTCAGGTGCTGAAGCCCGTCGATCACCTGCTGCTGGTCCTCGTCCCCGGCCGGGATCAGGTCGCTGAACAGGATGACCAGGCCCCGCTTACGCATGATGTCGGCCGCCTGGTGGAGGCACGCGGCCAGGCGAGACGGCCTGTGCTGCAACGCGGACGCCAGGACGCCCAGTATAGCAACCAAGTGGGAGCGCTTGCACTTGGCGGGAACCACGTTCGTCACGCGTTCGTCGAAGGTCACCAGGCCCACGTTGTCCTGCTGGTGGAGCATCATGTAACCGAGCGCGGCGGCCATGTAGATGGCGTACTCGAGCTTGGTTATCACCCCACCGTAGCTGTAGGCCATGGACTCGCTCACGTCCAGCAGGATGTGGCAGTTCAGATTGGTCTCGGCCTCGAAGCGCTTGATGTAGAACTTGTCCGTGCGCGCGAACACCTTCCAGTCGATATGCTTCGGCTCGTCGCCGATGGCGTATTTGCGGTGCTCGCTGAACTCGCTGGAGAAGCCGTAGTACGGGCTGTCGTGCAGGCCTGCCACGAAACCCTCGATGATGAACCTGGCCTTCAGGTCCAGTCGGCCGATCTCCTGGATGACGTCCGGCCGGAGGTATTGCTCGACGTTGCGCATGATGCCCGACCCTTCTGCGCCGCTCGGGGCATGCCCATTCGTGCGTCCCATCATACCTGGCGGAGGCGCCTGGCGCACGGGTAGCGGACCTTCAAGATCGAGACTGCCGGTTCAGCTACGACGCGTGCTCGTCCTCGTCGTCGTCCGAAGCCGCGGGCAAGCCGCCGATAAGGGAGACGAGAACGAATGAGCCACTGCACCAACACTTCAATCGTGGAGGCCTGCTTGTCGGAACGAAGCCGGCAAGGATGCCGGCGCTACAAGCGCGGCGAATGTGTCCGCAGCCTGTAGCGCCGCCTTCCAGGCGGCTTGTTTGCCTTCGACGTCAAGGTTGCCGCTCCACCTGTCGCTCGTCCTGGTCGTCATTCGAGACCGCGGCCAAGCCGCCGATAAGGGAGACGAGAACGAATGAGCCACTGCACCAACACTTCAAT
>CAZSET010000093.1:13494-14648 GCA_964605915.1 uncultured candidatus Brocadiaceae bacterium
CGTGGAGGCCCAGTAGGGAGGCCGCGTGCCTGCCATGTTGACAAAAAGCACCTTTTTAGTTAAGTTTGCAGGGAGCAACCGATCGTGTTCCGATCAGCCGAAGGAGTGGCAGCATGGCCGACCAGGAAAACCGACGTTTCGACACGATTGCGGTGCACGGCGGGCACGAGCCCGACGCGGCCACGCACTCGCGAGCCGTGCCGATCTATCAGACCACCTCTTACCTGTTCGAAGACACGGAGCACGCTGCCCGGCTGTTCGCCCTCGAGGAGCCGGGCTACATCTACACGCGCATCATGAATCCCACGACGGACGTGCTCGAGAAGCGCGTGGCAATGCTGGAAGGCGGCGGCGGCGGGCTGGCCTTCGCCAGCGGCATGGCGGCGATATCGGCCGGCTGCCTCACGCTGCTCGGCTCCGGCGACCACATCGTGTCCTCCAGCGGCCTCTACGGAGGGACCTACACCCTGTTCAGCCAGACCTTCCCCAGGAAGCTCGGCATCGAAGTGACCTTCACGGACAGCGACGAGCCGGCCGAGTTCGAGGCCGCCATCACCGAGCGAACCAGGCTCCTCTACCTGGAGACCATCGGCAATCCGCGCCTGACCGTGCCGGACTTCGAGGCGCTGGCCAAGCTGGCGCACGACCGCGGCATACCCGTCATGGTGGACAACACTGTGGCCACGCCCTGGCTGTGCAGGCCCATCGAGCACGGGGCCGACATCGTGGTGCACTCCTTGACGAAGTACCTGGACGGCCACGGCAACAGCATCGGCGGCCTGCTGGTGGACGGAGGCCGGTTCGACTGGGCCGCGAGCGGCCGGTTCCCCGAGATGGTGGAGCCGGACCCCAGCTACCACGGCATCCGGTACGTGGAGCGGTTCGGCGAGCAGGCATACGTCGTGAAGGCGCGCGTGCAGATCCTGCGCGACCTGGGCGGCTGCATCAGCCCGATGAACGCTTTCCTGGTCCTCCAGGGCATCGAGACGCTGCCGCTCAGGATGAAGAGGCACTGCGAGAACGCGGAGGCCGTGGTAGAGTTCCTGCAGGGACATCCCAGGGTCACGTGGGTGACCTACCCCGGCCTGCCCGAGCACCCCACGCACGAGCTGGCCGCCCGATACCTGTCCGGCGGATTCGGGGCCATGGTGGGA
>CAZSET010000094.1:0-14422 GCA_964605915.1 uncultured candidatus Brocadiaceae bacterium
CCGCAGAGCCCTGCTTCCGACTTGACACAGGCCCTGCTCATAGATGTCATCCCGAGGAGGCCGCAGCCTGGCGGACGACGAGGTTCACCCGCCTAGCGGCGGGGATCTCGGGGCCGCGTGGTGGCAAGATGCGAACGAATAACATGGGCCCGCGGCGCGTATTGCTGAACGGAGGAGCAGTCCAGGGGAAGCCGCAAGAGCTTAATGGGGGACACAAACGATGGCAGCAGAACACGGGGCCGACCGCGAAGAGCCCACCCGTGACGTGCCGAATCCTGGCGTGATCCGGACGATCATGGCGGTGCTTGGCGGCCTGGTTGCCTTCCTGCTCGTGGGGGCGGCCTGCGCCATCGTCTCTGGCTGGCTGAACCCGAGCCCGCCGTACGGCACCATGAGTCCAATGGCAGGCAGCCTTAAGGGCTTTCTGGCGGCGTGTGCGGCGGGCTACTGCACGGGGCGGATCGCCGGGCGCCGGAGCTGGCTGCCGGGTGTCGTGCTTGTCGCTCTGGTCGCAGCGATTGGAGTCGCCTTCATGGTCTTCCTGGAGAGGGCGCTGGGCATGTCTACGTCCCACCTGGTGCCTATCATGCTCGTGGGCTATCTGCCGCCAGCCGTGGTCGTCGTCTGCTGGGGACGGATCGGCGAGGCCGTTTCGCGTCGGCAAGTGAGCGGAGAGCGCAGAAGGTTGGGCTACCTGCTGCTCGCGAGCCTATGCGCTCTGGTCGCCAGCTACGGACTCGCCTTGGCCGCATTGGGCGTGATGGAGAGGCCCTCCGAGGACATGAAGACGCTCGAGCAAATGTTGGCCGAACTGAAGGCGTCCGGCGCCTCCATGTCGCTGGCGGAAGCCGCTCCCGAGCCCGTGCCAGATGAAGAGAACGGCGCGCTCCTCTACATGCAGGCATTCGAGGAGCTCCGCAAGTTCGAAGAGCAGAGCGAGCTGTACGATCCCGAGCCCGTCGAACCCGGATCTGAGCGGCCCGAGGCGCCCACTGACGAGTTGGTCCGTTTCTTCGACGAGTCGCAGGCGGTCTACGACCTGCTGCGCGCGGCAGCGGACCGGCCCCGGTGCCGATTTCCCCTCAACTACGCGGACGGGATCGGTTGCTTCTCAGAGCATAGTACCGAGCTTCGCCAGTGCGCCAGGTACCTGAGGACTCGAGCCATCGTCATGACCCGGATGGGGCAGTCCGACGAAGCAATGGAAACGGCATCGACGTTGTTTGACTTGGCAGGTTCGGTCCGTGAGGAACCGATGCTGACGTCCTGGTTGGTCACGATAGCTCTCCGCCAGATGGCGCTGGAGACGGTTCGCGAGATGGCAAGCACCGGAAGGCTGGAGGCACCTCAGCTCCGAGCACTCGCTCAGAGGGTCCCCTGGCCGGATGCCCGCCAGGCCCTTGCCCGCGCCTACGTCGGCGACCGCGCCACGGGCATCCGCCTGTTCCAGGACGCGCGTCAGGGCAAACTGGACCCGTGGGAGCTGGTCAGTGGGGGGAGCAGCTCAGGTAATAGCCTGTACACGACCCCTGCGGGCGCCAGGGCCCTGGCCGTCGACGAGTTGTTCTACCTGGAAGCGATGAGCCGGATCATCGCGATGGCCACACTGCCCTATCAGCAAGCCCGGGAGCAGATGCCGGATTGGGAAGCAGACGTGGAATCCCCTCCCGGCGCGGCGCTGATCTCGATGATCCTCGCGCCCAGCGCGCACTACATAACCCAGTGCGCCAGATCGGAGGCAGACGCGGCCGTTTCCCTTACGGGCCTCCGATTGCTCGCGTACAGGGACGAGACCGGCCGCTATCCGGCCGATCTGGCCGAACTGGAACGGGCCGACGGGCAGCCGCTGCCGCCCGATCCCTTCACGGGCGCGCCCCTCTGCTACGAGTCGAGGGAGGACGGCTTCCTGCTCTACAGCTACGGTCCGGACGAGGAGGACGACGCGGGCGAGGACGACGACGTCGCCTGGGAAATGATGCGCCACTGAGTCCCCACCGCGGCCGTGCGCCGTCGTCGCCGCCTCGCATTCCGGCGAATAGCCGGACCCTTGCCCGCGTATAATAGGGTAGAAGCCCAGGATCGCGCGGCTGACGCCCATCCGCCAGGGGGCGAACATGAAGCTCAAATGCCAGTGCGGGCACCAGGTCCAGGTCCGAAGCACGGATGGACCGACCAAGACCAGGTGCCTGTACTGCGGGCGGGAGTACACGCTGTCGCCGAGCCCTGGAGGCAAGCTCAGCATCAAGGTGAGCGGGCCAGCGGAGGCGGAGGCGACGCGCAGCCTGCGAAAGGACGACTGGCCAGACGAGCTGGCGACCGAACTCGAACAGCCGGTCGCCCCCCAGCCGGCGCATCGCAAAGCTGCCCCGGCGCGTCCCCGGCCGCGGCAAGGACGCGACGCTGGTGCGCACGAAGCCGCCGTCCCGATGCAGGAGCGCCGAAGCTGGTTCTACTACGTGGGCGACGCGTGGGGATACCCCTTCCGGTGGCAGGCGAAGTGGGTGCTGCTGGGCTGGCTGGCCTTGAACGTCTTCGTTGCGCCGTTTCTGTGCTTTCATCCGGTCTTGTGCCTCCTGACGCGCCTGGCGATGCTGGGCCTGCTCGTGCTGTACGAGTTCGAACTCGTCCGGCAGTCGGCGTTCGACGCGGAGGCCGATCCTAGACTGCCGGCGTGGGATGACTGGCATGAGTCGATGCTGCGCCCGCTCGGGCTGCTGGTGGCAGTCGTGGCCGGCAGCGGCCTCCCGCTCTTCGTGGTGGTGCTGCCCGGGCTGCTCTTTGACATGCCGGGCTGGTGGCGGTATGTCAACTATGCGGGGCTTGGGCTTTCCCTGTTCATGTTGCCCATCACCATGCTGGCGGTGGCCGCTTCCGACAGCCCCGCGGGGATCCACCCGAAGTTCACCTTTCCGGCGGTGTTGCGCATTCCCTTCGCCTACATCCTTTGCGCGGTGTTCTGCGCCGTTTGCCTGGTCGGCGGCAGCGTAGCGGGCGGCAGGCTGACGCTCGCACTCGGAGGCGGCTTCCTTGGCGCCTTCGCCGGCGGAGCAGTTCGGCTCTATGCCATCACCGTTGCCGCGCGGGCGCTCGGCACACTACACTACGCCTACTCGGACAGGATGGGCTGGCTTAAGTAGGGCCTCCGGCAGGCTCGTGCCAAGCAGACCGATGAGACTCCGGTGCACATGCGGCCGCGATGGCGACGTAGAGCTAAACGACGGCGCCGATGAGCTCGAATGCCCCGACTGCGGGCGGCGCTACCGCGTCTTCGTGCACGGGGCGAAGGTCGACCTCGTCGAGATCGAAGACCTGAACCTGGACTCGGCGTTTCTGGATCTGGAACGAGGGCCCGAGGAGCCGCTGCCGCAGGAGGCGCCGTCGGACGAGACGCCCACGGAAGAGATCGAGGTCCTCCTGCCCGTCCGCCCCGAGCCCAGGCGCTGGTGGCCCTACGTGCTGACCGCCCCCTCCCACCCCTTGCGCGGGAACGCGAAGTGGGTGCTCATCGTGTGGCTGACGGCGCACCTGATCGTGTCGGGCGGCTTCGGCCGCCTTTTCTGGCTTGCCGTTTGGATGCCCGACGTGGCCGCTCCCGTTGGCCGGGTGCGCGTCGCCTGGGTGACCGTCGCGGTCCTGGCGTTCAACCTGGCTATGCTCGGGGCGATGGCACGCTACGTCTTCCACCTCATCCACCGGAGCGCGTGGGAGCCCGACACCCCGTCGTCGCTGCCGCAATTCGACAACGTCTACGACTTCCTCGGGCGGCCCCTTCTGCTCGTCCTCGCCATCCTGGGCGCCAGCGGCTGGCCGCTGTGGCTCGCCGTCTGCATCTGGAAGATCGTGCCGGGCATGCCGGCGTGGTGGCCGATCGTCATTGCCGTGTGCGGTCTGGCCTTCCTGTTCGTGCTGCCGATGAACGCACTGGCGGTGGCGACGGCGGACGATGCACGCGCCCTCAGCCCGCGCGCTACCTTTCCCGCCATCGCCCGATTGGCCGGCCCTTACCTGCTCCTGTGCCTCTTTTGCGCACCCGCGGGGGCGCTCACGTGCCTGGCCCCCTTCTCCTTCCTCGGATGGGTCGGGTGGGGTGTGCTCATCACTCCGCTGGCCGAGGTCGTCTGGGTCTACCTGCTCGTGGCGTCAGCCCGCGTCCTCGGCGCGTTCTACTACGGCTATTCCGAGCAGCTCGGCTGGATCAGGGAGCTGAAGTCTGAGCCTTTGCCTCCCCCGCGCTCCGTCGGGCGCTGAATTGCGGCAGCGCCCGGCCCCCGCCGCTGATAAGTCCCTGTGCGAGCGAACAGCCGTCCTTTGCATGCAAGTCTTGAAAACACCCCCTTTGCGGTGCCATAATGAGGCTACGGTAGCTTTCAAGAGGGCCTCTCCAGGGAATCCGTGAGATGCCGGCAGAGCGCATTCGGCCCAAGACCATCGTTTTCATCGCAGTCGTTTTCTTAGCGCTCGTCGCCGTGCACCTGCGCTGGGGCGGCGAGGATGGCGCCGCAGAGGAGCCCGAAGAGCCACGGCCCAGGCTCTCGCAGGTGCAGATCACCAGCGGCGGGCAAGCCGTCGAGATCGACCTGGGGGCCCTTCCCACCAGGGGCGACATCGAGCGGCTCATGGAGGGCTACGCCCGCGTGCTGCGGACCGGGGAGCAAGATGAACGGCGCACAACCGCCATCCAACTCGCCTACATCGCCAACGAACCGCGCGAGTACGAGAATATCCTCCAGGTGCGCGAGCCCGTCCTCGACCGATTGCGCCAGGCCCTGCTGGCAGGGCTGAACGATGAGGACGGCCGGGTGGCCGCCAACTGCCGGGACGCCCTGGTCGGCCTGTGGCGCGTCTCCGATAGCGCTCCCGCCATCGAGCGCTTCGCCGGCGGAGTGGCCGCCTACGAGACCGGCGACTACGATGCGGCGCTGAAGGCGTTCCAGACCGCCGAGAAACTCCAGAGCGATCCGCCCCCCGACCTCTATCGCATGATGGCCCAGGTCTACCTGGCCCAGTCCAAGCCCGAACAGGCCATCGACGAGTGCCGCCTCGCCCTCAAGGCGGAACCCAAGCACTTCCTGGCCCTCTGCGTCCTGGCAAGAGCCTATGCGCAGAACGGGCAGCCCGACAAGGCGCGATCCGCGCTGGACAGGGCACTGGCCATCTACAAGAGCTTCCCGGACGCCTTGAGGCTGCGCGAGCAGATCACTGCCGTCCCGCAGAGCGCCACCCCCTGAGCGCCGCCTCCTAATAGGCCCAACATAGGTCTTCCATCGGTTCCCCCCTCTTCTCCCCTCCCACAAAGGGGATTCCCTCTCCCGCCGGGAGAGGGTTAGGGTGAGGGTTGCGGAAACCGCAGAAGGCTTTCTCTACTCCCGTTCGACAAGCCGCCTGGAAGGCGGCGCTACGGGCTGCGAGCGCATTCCCCGCACTGGTAGCGCCGGCATCCCTGCCGGCTTCGGGCGGGGAAGTTGGCCTCTACGATTGCAATGCACGTACGAGCGCATTCATCATCGCCCTCGTCTTCTCCGACGCAGGACGGTTCCGCGCGATCACCCGGCCCAGTAAGGGTCGCGGAAACCTGAGAAGGCTTTCGGGAGTCTCCTCAGCCGGCCTCGTGCGAGACCTCTGCCAGCCGGGCGAGCGTGTCCCTGGCACGGCCGGAGTCGACCGAGTCTGCCGCCGCCGCCAGCCCCTCCGCCAGCGAGTCCGCCTTGCCCCCCACGTAGATGGCCGCCGCTGCGTTGAGCAGTACGATGTCCCGGGCCGGGCCGGGCTCGCCGGCCAGGACCGACCGCACGGCCTCTGCGCTCTCCGCCACGCCGTTCACCGTCAAGTCTTCGCGGTGCGCCCTCGGCAGACCGAACTCCTCCGGTTCCACGTAACGGGTCTCGAACCGGTCGCCCTCCACCTCCGCCACGAACGTCCGATCGCACGTGCTGATCTCGTCCATGCCGTCGTCGCTATGCACGACCATCGCCCGCACAGCCCCCAGCCTGCCGAGCACCTCGGCGATGGTCTCGACGAGGGAGGCGTCGAAGACGCCCAGCACCTGTCTCCTGGCACCGGCGGGATTTGTCAGCGGCCCGAGCACGTTGAAGACGGTCCGCAGGGCCAGTTCGCGCCGGGGTCCGATGGCGTACTTCATCGCCTTGTGCAGCGACGGCGCGAACAGGAATCCGATCCCCACCTCGCGAACGCACCTCGCCACAACTTCCGGCGGCGCTGCGATGTTGACCCTCAACGCGTCCAGCACGTCCGCGCTGCCCCAACTGCTGGAGGCGCCCCGGTTGCCGTGCTTGGCCACGGGCACACCCGCGCCGGCCGTCACCAGCGCGGAGGCGGTGGAAATGTTCAGCGTGCCTTTGTGCGTGCCGCCCGTGCCGCACGTGTCCACCACGTCCAGCCCGCCCACGTCGATGGGAGTTGCGGCCTCACGCATGGCCTCCGCGCAGCCGGTGATCTCCTCCACCGTCTCCCCCTTGACGCGCAGCGCCACGAGGAACCCCGCAATCTGCGCGTCCGTGGCCTGGCCGGACATGATGACCGACAGGGCATCCCGCGCCTCCCGGGCCGACAGATCCTCGCCGTCCACAACCCTGGCTATGTATTCCTGCAGCATGATGCCTCCGGTCCGACGGAGTGCCTGGTGTCCAAGATCGGTTCGCCGAGGCATTGTAGGGCCAGCGCCCCCCATGGTCAATAGGCTTTATGCGCCCCAGGGCCGGAGGTATGGCCGTGCAGTGGCAACGCACGGCACGTTCTGATATAAGGCGGCAATCCCGACGACTCCCTTCGTTCGAGGCCGTGATGATCGACCTGCACACGCACACGATCCTGAGTGACGGCGACCTGCTGCCCGCCGAGCTGGTGCGGCGGTGCCAGATGCAGGGCTACCGCGCGATGGCCATCACCGACCACTGCGATCCGTCGAACGTCGAGTTCATCCTGAATGCCCTGGTTGAGTTCTGCGAGGCCGTTGCCGGAGCGTACGGGGAGCTGCAAGTGCTGCCCGGATGCGAACTCACGCACGTGCCGCCCATCCTCATCGACGGCATAATCGTGCGCGCCCGGGAGATGGGCGCCGAAATGGTGCTGGTGCACGGGGAGACCATCGTTGAGCCCGTGGCGCCTGGCACGAACCGCGCGGCCATCGAGGCCGGGTGCGACGTGCTTGCCCACCCCGGTCTTATCGATGCCGAGGACGTGGCGCTAGCGGCCGAGATGGGCGTGATGCTCGAGATATCCAGCAAGCGGGGCCACAGCCTGACCAACGGGCACGTGGCACGCCTAGCGATCGAGCACGGCGCGGGGCTCGTGTTTGGCTCGGACGGGCACACGCCGGGCGACTACCCCACCCGCGCGGAGGCCGAGCGCGTCGCCCGTGGGGCGGGCCTGACCGACGAGCAGGTGGCCGGGATGTTCGCCAACGCCGCCCGCTTCTTCTCCGCGGAGTGAAGCTGCCCGCCGTAACTGGCCAGCCGCTCCCACTGCCGGGCGCCAACGGCAAGCATTCGACACGGATCACCACGGATACGGCCAAACGGCAGTGGGCCACTGATCCACACAGATCAGCACTGATCCGGAAGCCGAGGTGGCGGGGGCGGCCCTTGGTCGTCCAGGTGCGTCAGGTACGCGTCGCTGTCGTAGGTGCGCTTCTCCAGCAGCCAGCCCTTGTAGGTGTCGGCCACGCGGTCGTTCGTCCCGTCGTTCACGGCCGTCAGCCACCGGATGCTTGCCCGCCCTGCATCCGGTGGGTCGCCGTGGGTGTAGGAGAGCGCAAGCCCGCTCGGGTAGCCCAGCGACTTGGGAAAGCAAGGCCAACTCAGGTCATTCCGTCCGTCCGTGATCCCTGAGGATCTGGGCTACGAGCTCGTACTTTCCGGTCAACGCTAACGCCAACGGCGTTCTACCCTCTGAATCCTTCGCTTCTGGATCTGCACCCTCTTCCACCAACAGGCGAGCCGTCTCGGCTTGGCCAAATTCGGCCGCCCAGTGCAGCGGAGTCCTGCCAAACCTGTCACGTTGCCTCGCCTCCCATACACTACGAGCCAGAAGTCCCTTCAGGGCTTCGATGTTGCCAGAGGCCGCCGCCGTGAAAGCATCGTGCCGCGCACCCAAGCTGAGAAGAGCGCGAGCGACGTCTTCGTGCGAGCATGCCATCGCCAGCCGCAATGGGCTTCGGCCGTCCCTGTCCAGTGCATTGACGTCTGCGCCTGCCTCGGCCAAGAGCTGCACGATCGGGGAGCCTCGCCCAAAGCCAGACGCTGCATCATGCAGAGGTGTTGAGCCATATGAGTCAGCGGCATTGGGGTCCGCACCCGCATCCAGGAGAACACGGACAACGTTCTCACACTGACGAAAAGCGGCCAAGTGAAGCGGTGTGTGACCGAACCGGTCCCGCGCGCTCAGATCTGCCCCGTTCCGCAAGAGCAGGGCCACGATTTCAGGCTGGCAGGTCTCGGCTGCCAGATGGAGAGGAGTCTCCAGGGAGGAATCACACGGGGCGGTTTGAGCCCCATGAGCCAAGAGTTGCGCGGCTATTTCGATATGGCCCCGAACCGCCGCCTCATGCAACGGGGCTCTACCGTCGGTGCATCTCGCCTCTGAATCCGCGCCCCAACTAAGCAAGCGCGCCGTGAATTCTTCATCGCCTTTGGCGGCGGTCAGAAACAAGCCCGTACAGCCCTCGCTCCCTCGTGCGTTCACGTCCGCTCCTTTGCTGAGCATCTCCGCTGCAACGTCCATCTGCCCCGCCTGCACTGCCGCCAGGAACCTCGCCGTGCACTCATGGCGGCGCCAGAGACTCACGCCAACCAGGACGGCCACGATCGATACAACAATGGCCCCACCCAGAAGCAACCTCTGTCTCACGGACGAGAACATGGCGCTGTCTCCCATTGCCCGCTACGGTCTGTAAGATTGCCGGAAACGCGATAACTTGCCCGACAGGAAGCCGTTGAGTTCCGAAGTTACGCAAACGAGCCCGCCCCCTGCCAAGACCAGTCCCCGGCGCAGCCCATCGCTCCCACAAATACGCTCCCCGAGAATGTCAATGCATGGCGGGAATATGCAGAACGCCGGCGCTCACGCCAAGCCATAACATACATATACGCAACCATCCTCCAGGCCCCGCAGCCGACCGGCGCCCCGAGGAACACCTCGCCCTACCAGCCCTCCGTGGCATGTTGAATGGCCAGAAGGCCGTAAGCAGTGACCAGGTCCGGAATCTGCTCCATCCAGCGCCCGTTCTCGTTGACCCAGGAACCGTCGGCCCGCTGCACCGTCAATAGCTGCGAGACCAGTTCCCGTCGCCAATCGTGGGATGCCTGCTCGGCGTCAACGACCAGCTCCGTGCCGTACACCTGAAGGGCGCGCGCCATCGTCACGTAGTAGTAATAGAGCCCCTGCTGGCCGAGCCCCGGGTTCTCAGTGACGGACCAGTGCCGGCAGGCCCATTCGTAAGCGGCGCGCACGCGGGGGTCGTCCCTGTCCAGCCGCGCGTAGAGCATGCTCTTCAGCCCGGCGTAGGTCATGCCGGCGTAGCTGCGCAGCCCGCCGTCGGGGCTCTCACCCGCCTTGCTCTCGCCGGGGCGGTAGACGAATCCGCCGTCGTCGGCAGCCCAGTCCTGGTCGTTCGTCTCGTCCAGGTTCTGGCAGCGCTCCAGGAACTTAATCGCCCGCCCGTAGGCGACCTCGGTGGGCGTCTGGGCCCAGTCCGGCGCCGCGGACCTGGCCCGATCCTGTTCGTCCAGAGCCTCGAGTTGCCGCAGGGCCTCCAGGGCTAACTGCGTGTTGGACAGGTCGGCGCGGTGCGTCTCTTCGCGCGAGGGGCTGATCTCATAGCCCCAGCCGCCGTACTCGATGCTGTCGGGTGTAAAGCCCTCGCTCTCATCCGCCTGCGAGTCCAGCAGGAAGCGGCGGGCGTTGCGCACCAGCGCCTCGTCTTCGAGCGTGCCGGCCGCGAAGAGCGCCTGGGCGCACACGCTGGTGCTGTAAGAGGGATAGAACTGGTCGTAGATGCCGCCCTCGGGCTTCGCGTGGCTGCGGATGAAGTCCAGCCCACGGCGGACCGGGTCGCTGGCGGGCCCGAAGTCTTCTTGGCCGCTGCCGACCATCGCCATCACGACAAGCGCCGTGATGGCCGGGTGATCGCTCCAGGAGCCGTCCTCGCCCTGAGTGGACTTCAGGTGAAGCAGCGCGCGGCGCGAGGCGGCCTGGCTCTCACGCAGGAGCGACACGTCCCGCTTCGGCGCCCCCCGGGCGGCCGTCACGGCAAGTGCCAGCAACGCCAGCACCGCCGCAAACGCAAGGACCGGCAGGAACGGACCTCGACTTCGTGGGGCCATCACTCTTTCTCCTCCGTTGATGCCTGCTTCTCGGCCTCTTTGCCTTCTTCCTTCGGCAGTTCGATGATGAGCTCAACGGGAGTGCCGAGCGGCGGGCAGATATCCTTGTTGACGAAGTAGTAGATGTCGTCGTTCACGGTGGGGGCGCACAACTCGAGGATGGCCAGCGGGTCGTGATACGTCGTGATGAGGCTGCCGTCCAGATCGGCACCGAACTTGCCGCCGGTGACACGACTTCCCAGGAAGACCCAGGTGGCCTCGGCCTGCGGCGTGTCGGCCTCGACGTTGAAGAGCAGCTTCTCGGCGCGGCAGCGGGAGGGCTTGTCCTCGGGCTTGGCGTCGGCCTGGCGCCACTCGACGGACACGAGCGCTTCGTCGCCCGCCGGGCGCTGCCTGACCGGGCTATCCTCCGGGTAGTCAACGGCCGGGTTGCGCCCCTCCTTCATGCCCAGCAGCTTCAGCGCCACCTGGAGGTGCTTCGGCTCGACTTCGAGGGTCAGGACGCTCTCGTGCGTCTTGCCGCGCGCCAGACAGGCCAGCAGCTCGATCGGGCCGCCCTCGTCCATGTTGACCCGGCCGGGGCAGCGAACGGTCCGCGCTTGGACGTTGAGAACTACGTTGCCGAGCTGGTAGAGACTCGGGCCTATCTTGCGGATGCGGGCCTGATCTCGAGCGTCAGCCTGCGGCGCCGGCTCCGCTGCCGGCTCGGCGGCCGTCGGGCCGAGCCAGATTGAGACTGCCGCGCAGACCATCATCAGCATCAGGCGCATCCCCAGTCCTCCCCAAGCGAGACCTCGGACAGGATTATAGCGAGCCGGAGCGTACGGGGAAAGCAAGTGCCGCCCGAAACAAGCTGCCCAAAAAGGAAAGGGCCGGGAAGAGCCTGCTACGCTCCCCGGCCCAGGCAGGGCTGAACCGACGACGTCACTCCGCGGAGATCGCCTCGACGGGGCACTCGTCCACGCACGTGAGGCACTCGGTGCATTCGTCGTGGTCGATCTGAGCGATGCCATCGACGAGAGAGATGGCTTCGACGGGGCACGCGTCCACGCAGGTGCCGCAGCCCGTGCACTCCTCCTTATTCACTTCGACCATCTGATCCTCCTCCTGTCACACACGGCGGCGCTGGGGCCGCCCTGGAAACGCGAGATGACTACGCAGCCGAGCGCGGCGTCACGCTCCGGCCTCGGCTTCGCCGGAAGCACCGGCCCGGGCTTCACCGGGAGCAGCGGCCGCAGCCGCCACGAGGGGTTCTCCTTCGATTACAAAGCAGTTCATGGGACAGACTTCGGCCGCCGTCCGGAAGTCCCCGCCGGCCTTCTCGAAGTCCAGCACCGGCAGGTTGTCTTCCAGGACGATGGCCTCATGGGGATCTTTCTTCTGGCACAGGCCGCAGGCAATGCACCCCACCGAACAGATGTCCTTGACCGCCTTGCCCCTATAGTGCGAGGAGCAGCCAAGATAGATCTTCCAGTGCACGGGCAGCAGGCTTATGAGATCGCGGGGGCAGGTCCTGACGCAAATGCCGCACGCCGTGCACTTCTCGGGGTCGATGACGGGCAGCCGCTCTTCGCTCATGGTTATCGCGTCGAAGGGACACGCGGCCGCGCAGGTACCCAGCCCCAGGCAACCGTAGATGCAGTCCTTCGGGCCGCCGTACGTGATGTGAGCGGCGCGGCAGTCCCCTTCGCCGACATACTCGAACCGATCGCCGCAGCGGCTCGTCCCGCCCTGGCAGTGCACCACGGCCCTCAGCTTGACGGTCTCCTCGACCTCAACGCCCATCAGATCGGCAATGGCCTTCGCCACGTCAGCCCCCCCTGCCGTGCAGAGGGAGACCTTCTCCCCCTCCACGACCGCCTCGGCATACTGACGGCAGCCGGCATAGCCGCAGCCGCCACAATTGACGCCGGGAAAGGCATTCAGCACGGCTTCGATGCGCGGATCGACGTTCGCATGGAAGACGCGCGCCGCCACGACGAGTCCCAGGCTGAACAGCACGCCGAGCACCACCATGGATGCGACAGCCCACAGGACGATTGTCGGTATTCCGAGCATTGCGAGACACCGAAGCCTGAACCGGCCTGCGTGCACGGGAAGGGGATGGCGCTCAGCGTCCCAGACCGAGGCGGTAGCCCAGCATCTGGAATTCCTCCCCGAGCTCGTTGATCTTGGCCATGGTGCGACGGTAGTCGTACGGCACGCGGTTATAGCGCACGACGCCGTCGTCAAAGGTCACGAAGCACGCGCGGTTATCGCCGTCGCGCGGCTGCCCCACTGAACCGATGTTGATGATCCTCTTGCGTTCGTCCAGTTCGATGGTGAGCCCTTCGCCGCGCACGCCGGACAGCTCCAGGTCCTCCGTGATGCAGCACGGCAGATGCGAATGGCCGACCAGGCACATGTAGTCAAACATGGAGAACATCTCGTCGAACTTGCCCGGGTCGTGAGCCACGTCGGAGGGCAGTATGTACTCACTGAGCTCGGCACGCGGCGAAGCGTGCACGAGGAGCATGTCGTCCCTCTCCGCGCTGAGAGGGAGTTGGGACAGGAAGTTCCACCTTTCTTTGTCCTGATCGGTCGAATCGTCGGTGATCCTCATCCACTTCTTGGTCTTGTAGATCATCGCCGTGGCGAGGCTGTTAAACCCGACCGGGCTGTTCAGCAGCGCCCAGTCGTGGTTGCCCATCAGCGTGAGGGAGCAGTTCCGTCTGACCAGATCCGTGCACTGGACGGGATCGGGTCCGTATCCGACGATGTCGCCCAGGCACCAGACCTCATCTATGCCCTGATGGCGGATCTCCCGGAGCACCGCTTCGAGTGCCTCCAGGTTGCCGTGGATGTCCGAGATTAGGGCTTTTTTCGCCATCGTACAAGTCTTTTCGCACGCAACGACGCCCCATTTGACCAGAACATGCAAGAACGTCAAGGCGGGACGGCGAAGCGTTAGCACGTTCCATTATCCCAAAAGGGCAGGGACGCTGCAAACGCCGCATGTCTGGCCGGCCCCTCTCTGCCGGGGACGGTCCGCCGCAACGCCGCCAGACTTGTCGGTCGGCAAGCAGTTGGATTAGAATAGCTGCCGCTGTCACGTGAGCGGGTCGGCCGTCCAGATCTGCCGCGGTGGACGGGCGAGCCGTCGCCGCTTTGGCATCTGCGATCACGCCATGAAGAAGCTGCAGACATACATCCTGAAGGACCTGTTCCGGGCCCTGATCCCGGCGTTCGCCACGCTGGTGCTGATCATGGCGGCGGGGTTCTGCATGCAGCTCCTGAGGCAGGGGCTGGACGTGGTCCGGCTGAGCGGACTCCTGCCGCCCGTGTTCGCCTACTGCATACCGATGGCCCTGCCGGCGGCCTTTCTGACGGCCGTCATCATGACCTTCGGCAGGTTGTCGGCCGACAACGAACTGATGGCCATCCGAGCCGCCGGCATTCACCTGTTTGGGATCGTTTACCCGGTGCTGGCAGTGGCCGCGGCGCTCACGTTGGTGGCCGTGTACTTCCAGTTCGAGACCGTTCCCCGGGCGCGCGGGGCCGCGAGGGCTCTCAGGCATGAGGCCCTCAAGCAGATACTGCTGGACAAGGTGGCGCTCTGCGCCAGAAGGCGGCTGGCCTTTCCGCCCACCTACGTCCAGTACGAGGACTTCAAGGACGGCAAGATGATCAACCTGGTTGTCCTGGAGATTCGCGGCGACCGGCCCCGAACGGTCATCACGGCCGAGTCAGGCGTCATCAAGGAAGACGCGGCGCACGCCGGCATCGTCTCGTTCCAGATGAGCAACTGCACGGTCAGGTGGTTCGGGCTCGAGGTGGGGGATGAGGCGATCCCCATGACGTCCGAACGGGTTGTCCTGAACGTCCGCGTGGCACCGAAGGCCGACGAAGTGCTCAGCCAGAAGAAGCACCTGGGATTCTGGAAGCTCATGCACGAGCTGCGCCGCCTGCGGGAAGCCGTTGGCTCGCAGCCGGCGATCCATGATCCCGATCGCGTCCGGGAGAAAGGGTTCACCGAAATCCACGGCTACGACATCGAGATCCTCGAAGTGGACCGTGCCCTCGACAGCCTTCGCCAACGGCAC
>CAZSET010000095.1:0-14362 GCA_964605915.1 uncultured candidatus Brocadiaceae bacterium
CGGTCGCCTGCGTCGGATGCCCGGCATGGCCCTCCCCGCCGGACAGCGTCTTCATGGAGAACATGTCCTGCCAGATGGCATTGAGCTCGACCGGGTTGTCGCGACGATCCTCGCGCACCGTCTCGGGGCACAGCGCCAGCATCAGCGACGTCTCCACGTCGCCGCAGTGCACCTCGAACCCCGTCGCGAACTGCGCGTATGCCTCTGCCGGCACATGCTCCCATGGGTTCAGGTAGATCAGGCCGCAGCGGCCGATCGCCTGGTTCAGCTCCCTGACGACCGGCTTGACGATGAAGTTGCCCCCGTGCCAGGCGGCCACAACCAGCCACCGGATGCCGGCCCGGCTGACCGAGTCCCACGCGTCGCGCACGATGCCCCGCATGGTCAGCGGCGTGAAGGAGATCGTGCCGACGAACCCGGTGTTCTCCTCGGACGAGGAGATCGGCAAGGTCCGCAGCAGCAGCGCCGTTTCGGGCCGGTCCACCGCTTCCAGGATGTGCCCGGAGAGCCGTTCGCCGAGCAGCGTGTCGGTGGCGATCGGCAGGTGCCGCGAATGCTGCTCCGTGGCGCCCAGAGGGAGGCACGCCAGCTCGGGCCGGCGCTCCCCCACCTCGAAGGCCGTGTTCAGATCGGTCATTACTTCCATGACGCCCTCCGTTGACGGGCGCTGAGGCCCGCCCTCATGCGTCCAGGCCGGGCAGGCCGTCGAACGTCATCTTCCCGCCGATGCCGGTCACGCCCTGGATCGTGCCCGTGGTCAAAGGCGCGAACCGCTTGATGTGATCCTCGAGCCTCCGCCCCAGCTCTTCCGTCACGTCCGGGTGCTGGCCGGACACATTCGTCAGCTCCTCGGGATCGGCGTCCAGGTCGTAGAGCTGGTCCCTGCCTTCGCTGACGCCGTAGAGGCGCCACTTGGAGACCTCGTCGGCCTCCGGCCTGATCCACGGGCGGATGTAGTTCCAGCGTGCGGTGCGGATGCTGGCATGGAAGCAGAACCCGCTGACCACGTAGTCCGGCGCGCCGTCCTCACCCAACGCCTGCGGCCAGACGTTGCGGCCGAGCACGCGGTCGGGCACGGACTCGCCCAGGATTCCAAGCGCGGTGGGCATGATGTCCTGGTGCTGGCAGAAGCCCGACACGCGCTCGCCTGCCGCCTCGCCCTCGGGGTGGCGAATCAGGAGGGGCAGCTGCGTCACCTGGTTGCGCAGCCGATCCGTGCCCTTGTGGATCTGCCCCTGCTCGCCCATCATGCAGCCATGGTCGGAGGTGAAGAGCACGAGCGTATCGTCCATTCGCCCCGTCTCGCGCAGGGCGTCCAGCAGGTGGCCGACCCACCGGTCAACGAGCGTCACCTCGCCCGCGTAAGCGGCCCGCACGTTCTCGAACTGTTCCGCGGTGAGCCGGTCGGTGCTGCCCGGGGCGGCGCAACCGATCAGGGTGTCCCCGTAGTTGGGCGCGTACCGCCGGGCGTACTCGGCCGGCGGGTCCCAGGGCTCGTGGGGGTCGAAGCACTCCACGTGCAGGTAGAACGGCCGCGTGAGCGTGTAGTTGCGCACCCATTCGGCGGCGCGGCTCATCGTCTGTCCGACCACAGTGTCCGCGTCGTTTTGCCACCGCTGTCGTAGGACCAGGTGCCGTATCAGCCAAGAATCCTCGGACACGTTTCGGCCCGGCAGTCCGCGCGCCAGCAGGTCTTCGACGGCTGACTTGTCCGGCAGGACGAACGGGTCGCCCTCCTGGCCGCGAATCCACAACCACTGGGCAAAGCCGCGGTGGAAGTTCTTGCCGGGCTTCATCAGGTGATAGACGTCGTTGAAGAGCACCGTGTGATAGCCGCACTCCTGCAGGTGCTCGGCAAGGGTGACGTCCTCGTCGTAGAGAGCGTGCCAGCCGTGCTGCTGGATTGTGTCGGAATACTGCTGCCGGTACTCGAAGGGGAAGATGTTGCGCCCGGTCATGATCACGCGCCGGGCGTTGATCGTCGGCAGTCCCTCGCCGTACGCGTCCAGGAACAGGGCGCTTTCGGCGGCCAGCGCGTCGAGGTTGGGCGTTTGGATCCAGTCGTTGCCGTAGGCGCCCATGTAATCCCACCGGAACGTGTCACTTACGATGATGACTAGATTCACGGCGTGCCTCCGTTCAAGACGCACCCAACGAGGAGAGGAACTCAGCCGCACGCAGAGCCGGGCGCGCCAGAAAGCGTCCAGCATATGGCCCGCGATCCGGACGGTCAAGTCCGGCCGTCCGATCAGCGCAGCTCCTCGGCGACGCGCGCGGCCTCGGTGTCCGACCCCGGCTTGCCCGACATGGCCTGAGCGATGGACGCCAGGCGCTCGCACTCCTCAATGGCGGCGTCGACCTGCAACGCCTTCGGCTCCGGGCCGGCCAGGCGGGCCAAGTTCCCGCCGTAGATCCTGGCAAGCACGTCGTCCGGGAGGGACATCCCCCGGATGACGCCGTCCTCGGGCGGGCCGAGCAGGAAGTCCGCTTCCTCCGGCACGCGGAACGTGTCGTCGCTCTCCAGCCACCGGAACACGATGCCGGCGCGGATGCGGCTCTGCTCGATCGCCATGCCGCTGGAAAGGTCGGTGCCGAACACGATCCGGTCGGCGTGCTGCGTGAAGAACTCCCGCCCTGCCGCCGGGTCGCGCGAGATGTTGTAGAGCATCTCGATGCCCGGCGCCAGATCGAAGTGCACGTTGGGGTGCTCGTCCAGGAACCGTGCCGCGCGGGGCAGGTCCGCCGAGAGGAAGTAGAAATGGGCGAAGATGACCTTCAGACCCGGATGTCTGGTCAGGACTTCGTCTACTTCCTCATACAGCTCCTCCTTCTGGACGTCGTCGGGCCCGTAGCCCCAGTTGCGCTCCTTTGCCCAGCCGGGGAGCTTCTCGGGGTCCCAGAACTCCTCCGGGTCGTTCACGTGCCAGACGATGGGGAGCCCGAGCTCCTCCACGCGGGCCCAGTACTCGGCGAAGTAGGCGTCCGTGACCGGAACGTCCATCCTCTGGCGGGAGGTGGGCTTCCCCTCGATCATCTTGATGCCGTCGCACCCCATCGCCGCGAAGCCGTCCGCCTGATCGGCCAGGCTCGGCGTGGTGACCTCACCATCCGTGAGTCTGGCGGCATGATTGAGTCCGGCGAAGACGTAGAATTGCCCCGGATGCCGCGCCTTCATGTAGAGCGCCTGCGGAAGCCCCGATCCGGCCCGCGGGTCCTGGATGGCGACAAGCCCCATCTTCTCAATGCCCGTGGCTTCGCAGATGGCGAGCATGGACGCTTCGCCCTCGATGCGTCCCATGTGCACGTGGCTGTCGACGATACCGTCTATCTGCGAGCGCCATTCATTCATCGTCCTGTCTCCGGTTCAATGCATGCGACGGGACATCTCTCAGTCGCCGGGCAGTTCGAGCGCGCCCGCGTCGCGCTTGCCGTCCGCCGGCTTCCTGCCGGCGAAGTCGCGCAGGAACGGCCCGTTGAACTGCCACTCGTGGAGCTCTTCAATGGACGTCCTGGCATTCGCCAGCGTTCCGAGTGCGATCCGCACGAACTCGATCTCACCCTCAAGGCAGCGCCCTTCCGGGGTGCCGCCGACATGGAGATCGCATTCGTTGGCCAGCGAGACGGCCGCACCCAGCCCAGGACCGCTTGCGTCCAGTCCGCCGTCCACGTAAAGGGTGAGCGTTTCAGAATCGCGGTCGGCTTCAGTAATGACGTGATGCCACGCGCCGTCATTCGCCATAGCTCCGGTGCTCAGCTCCGCCGAGCCGCCGAGCCCCCTGACCGCGAAGGTGACGCCCCCGTCGTCGTTGACGCTCAATGAGTAGCCCGTGTCGCGCATCTTCTCGATGAGCACGCCGCCCGTGTGGCCGGGCGCCGTCCTGAAGTAGGCCTCGAGCAGGAAGTTGGACGTGTGAACCTGCGGGCTCTTCAGGTCCTCGCCAGACGCCGTGCGCCTTTCTCTGACGTTCTCCCCGCCCATCGTAACCGTCCTGGTCTGCCCGGCCGCATCGCCGGTCGGGACATCAACCGTTGCCATCAGCGTGCGATCCTGCCACTCGCCGCTCGTGGTAAGGTAGACGGTAAGCACGAACGAGCCCAGGTCCGGCTTGTCCTGGGGCTCGAAGGAAAACGTGTACGACTCCGCGCCCGTGACCTCCTGGGACGGCCCGCCCCAGGCGTTCATGCCCATGAACTGCTCATCCGCCTTGCGCCAATGCAGATCGGCGTGCAGCTTCATGCCCTTCGCAATGCCGTGCAGCTCCAGCGTGACCTGGCAGGGCTGGCCGGGCATTGCCGCCGTGGGAAAGGTCATGGTCACCCAGTCCGGCGGGCTGTAACTGAACTGATACTCGAACGGCTCGGTCAGCTTCTCGTTCGAGCAGAAAGCGTACTGGTCCCTGCCGTTGAGCCTCAAGGCCCCATCGGTCCAGTCCTCCAGCGGCCCGCGCACGTAGTCGTCGGGCCCGACGTTCACGGCCGTCAGCGGATACATGGGGCGCCTGTAGTAGTCGTCCCGCGCCACGTGATAGGGAGTCATGTACCAGTGCTCGTCCATGACGTGCGTGGGATCGCCGGGGTCCGGGTAGAAGTTCCACTCCCCCACCGTCGCGTAGAGCCCCCAGGGGACGAACGCCCTGACGCCCTTGTCCTTCGCGGCCGACCCGAGGGCCAGGCGGAAATCGTGGGCCGCGCCGTCCCTGAGCAGCGGACGCTCGGCAACCTCGCCCACGTCGGATGCCAGGGCATTGCAGTCCCGAAGCACCTGCCGGAAGGAATCGAGGGTCGGGTGCCACCGTCCGGACGGCTCAAGCACGCCGAAGTTGTCGGCCAGGTCGTAGAACACGTTCCTGGAGTACGCATTGGTCTCCAGGGCGAAGTGCTCCTTCTGCGGGCCGGCGTCGGCCTCGTTGCCGGCGGCAGCCGTCCTGGCCGGGTCAGCGTGACGGAAGACCCAGTAGCCGATCCCCTGCCAGACGTTGCCCAGGAACTTGTCCCGCCCTGCCTGCGGCGCCTGCCGGCGAGAGCCCTTGACGAAGTTGTATATCGTGTTGTTGAAGAACGTGTTCTGGTAGCTGTGGATCTCCTGGAAGGCGGAGGTATTGGCCAGCGGACCGGCCGGCCCCTTGGACTTGCCCCAGGCAATGTTGTTGAAGTGGTAGTTTTTGAACGCCCCGTCCAGGTAGTAGGCGTGGCCGAAGCGGTTGTCGCTTTCGGGGTTGAGCACGTGGTCCCAGTGGCGGTAGCCCCCGGGGTTGCCCGAGACGTTGTCGTAGACGTAAGCCGGCCCGCCCTGCCAGGTCTCGATGCCGCCGAAGTCGTCGTTGTTCAGCAGCGGATCCACCACCTTGTTGTGATGGACGATCAGCCGGCAAAGAGGACGGTCGGTGACGGCGCCGCTCGCCTTGCCGCCGAACACGTTGATCCCCGCGGAGTAGCAGCGGTACAGCACGTTGCCAGCCACTTCCAGCGTCTCCGGGTAGCTGACTGTCATTGCCTGTCCCTGCCCGAAGCGGCTCGGGCGGAGCCCGATGTGTTCGAGCTTGTTGCGCATGATGCGCACGCCGTAGAGGCGCCCCATGGGGGGCAGCACGACGCCCCAGTGGGGTCCGTGGGCGACCTCGATCGCTCCGTGGTCGGTGCGGTGAAACACGTTGTCGGTTATGACCACGTCATCGATGGCATCATGCCCGCCCTCTGCCTTCAGGAGCACGCCCTTGTGGACGTGCTCGAAGCGGCAGTTGCCCACCCGGATGTCCCGACCGGAGCCGAGGAGGCGCACGCAGCTCGGTTCCACGTCCCTGCTCTCGTGGCTGACCCACCAGGGCGAGGCCGTCAGGGACCAGTAGACGTTGGTGAAACGGAACGTGAGCCCGCTGATGTGGACGTGGCTCATGCCCTCGCTCTCGATCACGTGGATGCGCGTCGCCGCCTCCACCCGGACAGAGCTCGGGTCGCGGTCGCCGGGCAGACGGATGTAGAGCCGGCCGCCCTGCCCTTGCTTGTCGAACCAGAACTCCCCGGGCTCATCCAGGTAGTGCGGCTTGTCCTCCAGGTAGTAGCGGCAGCCCCGGATGATCTTATAGGAGACCCCGCCCCACTGGCCGCCAAACGCCAGCGCCCCCTGCTCCCGGTCCACCATGCGCACCTTTGTCGGGAAGGGACTTCCCATCACCCAGCCCTTGGTGGTCCACAGAAGGGCGTCCTCGTAGTACTCGGCCGGCTTGGTCTCGTTGATGTGCTCCTTGTCAAAGGCCAGGTGCCGTCGGCTGCCGTTGATCTCCATGTAGTTGTCGAAGGGCCTTTCGGGGTTCTTCCACGCCCACCACTCGCTCTTGATGTCGTCCTCGTTGGTGATCTCCCAGTTCGGCGTCCGCGCCAGCTTAATGCGGACGATGGAGTCGTCCGGCTCCACCATCCAGACGTTGCGGGGGGCGAAGTCCAGGTCGGCATACCAGACCTTCTCGGCCTCCGGGATGTCCGGGTGGCCGGCCCCCTTCTGCCACCCGCCGACCATCTCCGAGCCGCAGATGACGGCTTCGCCCACCCCCCAGTCGGGATCGCTCGTCAGCCGGATCGGATCGCCGGGCCGGCCCGACTCATCGGCGACCAGCTCCCCGCGATAGGCCACGCCCCGTTTGAAGACATACGTATGGATGCCCTCGCACGCGGCGGCGCTGCCCTCTGCCTCGCGATCCCATGGATGATGCTTCCACGCGGAACGCCTGGACGTGCCATCATTGCCGTCACTACCGCCCTCGTAGTCGATGTATCGGACGGAGTCCCCCACCTCGAAGACGAACGCTTCCGGCGCCCACTCCAGATCGCCTTTCTCCCCGACCGTTGCGTGCGGCCTTTGCCAGGAGTACGTCATTGATAGAGCAGGCGGGCCCACCGCCAGCGCGAACCCAACGATGACAAGTGCGGCACTCCACTGCGACACTTCCCGGCAGCAGTCAGCCATCTCGGCACTCCTTGTCTGACCCGGTCAATTCGTTCCTCGGCCATTTGCCACGGTGTAGCTCGTATGGGGTGAGTCTAGCAGGCATCCGGTGCTTCGGCAAGGCATCGTCCACCATAACGGAGGGCTCGTCGGGAGGGCCGCATCTTCAGGAAGTTGCCCGTGAGGGCCGCAGCCGCTATCATCCCTTCACTTGTCGCAGAGCTCAGGCAGCAAGCGGAGGCGGACATGGCGGTCACTGTCTACCCGAAGGGGACGACGATCTACCGGCCCGAGAAGTGCTACAACGGTTACACGGTAGTGCTCGTGCCGGGCGAGGAGGGCCCAGCCGTCGGGCTCATCGACATGAACGGGGATCCGGTCCACAGGTGGCAGATGGACGGAGGCGCCGCAAAGGGAGGCGTGCCCCGGGCGCGGCTGCTTGCCGACGGTCGCCTCCTGGTGCTGCGAAGCGACCGCAGGCAAAGCCGGGGATGCGCGCAGGAGTACTCCTGGGACGGCGAGCTCGCGTGGGAGTACACGCCTGCCGAGGGCCTTTGGCCCCATCACGACATCGAGAAGACGGCGAGCGGCAACACGCTGCTGATCTGCCGGGAGACGGTGCCGGAGCATATCCGCAGCCAGGCCAAAGAGCCCGAACGGCGCGAGATGCTCTACTCCGACGTCATCCAGGAGGTCTCGCCGGACGGGCACGTCGTCTGGGAATGGCACCAGTACGAGCACCTCGACGTGAACCGGCGCGTGGAGGTCCCGGCGCCCGTCGACTGGGGGCCGGGGCCCAGGAACGACACGCTCGTGGATTGGACGCACACCAACACGGTGCAGGCCATCCCGCCGAACAAGTGGCACGACGCCGGCGACGAGCGCTTCAAGGCGGGCAACGTGCTGATGAGCCTGCGCCAGTTGGACGTGGTCTTGCTCGTCGACCGCGACAAAAAACGCATCGTCTGGGAGTACCGCGGGGACTACAACGGCGGCCTGTCCGGCCAGCACGACTCCCACATGATCGAGAAGGGCGTGCCGGGGGAGGGCAACGTGATCCTGTTCGACAACGGCGCCTCCCCCACCACCAACCTGGCCCACTGCGGCTGCTCATACGTGCTGGAGGTGAACCCGACCACCAACGAGATCGTCTGGGTGTACGACCGGGGAGAGCGGTTCCACAGCAACTTCACGTCCAGTTGCCAGCGGCTGCCGAACGGGAACACGCTCATCCTGGAATCGGCGCACCGCCGGGTCTTCGAAGTGACGGCGGAGGGCCAGACCGTGTGGGAGCACGTGTTCGCGGGGCCGCCCTTCGCCCAGCGCGCCTACCGCTACGGCTACGGTTACTGCCGGCAGATGGAAGCCTTGCCGGCACCCGCAGAACGCCCCGTAATCCCCGACCTCTGATTCGAATGCGACGGTTGGGGTCGCATCGCTCGGGCGGCGGATCCCCTTCGCGGAAGAATCGCTATTCGCCGGGCAGTTCGACGGTTACGTGAGCAGTGGGCTTCGTCAGTTCGAATTCGTGCGTTGCTCGCCGGTCGCCGAGCGTGACCGTGGCTTCGTAACGCCCGAGGAACCCGCGCCCGCTGAAGTCGCCGGCACTGTCCGTCCGCCCCGTCTCGTCCGTCCACCACTTGCCAAACACCAGCTCCCGATAGGCGCGCAGGTTCGGCTTCTCCTGGAAGTCCCGCGTGAAGAGCTGCCCGGGACCCCAGAATTGGAATCCGATGACCGACGGATGGCTGTACAGGACCGTCATGCAGTCCCGCAGGAAATCCGCCTCGAGCTGCTCGTCGTCGGTGCGCATCGTGAACTCGGTCACGCGCATGGGCAGCCCAAACCTGGCATACCTCTCCAGCGTGGCATAGATTCGCGCCGGGCCGGGCGCGGACCCCCCGAAGTGTCCCTGCAGGCCGAGCACGGTCAGCGGCGCTCCGTTGTCGAGGAGATACTGAATGGTCTCCTCGTAGTTCTGCTGGTGCGGGCTGTCGGTCAGGGCCGTCAAGATGCCGTAGTCGTTCAGCGCCAGGCCGGCTTCGGGCAGGTTCTGGTGGGCGCGCTTGAACCAGTCGACCATGACCTCACGTCCGCAGATGTCCATCAGGGCGTGGTTATCGAAAGGCTCGTTGATCACGTCCCACTCGGACACGTAGCCGCGGGTCGCCGTCGTGATGCTGTCGATGTGGTCGCGCACTTCCTTCCGGATCGCCTCGGGGTCGGGGGCCTCTCGGTACTTCTGCATGGATCGCGGCAGGTGCTGCCACGACGGCCACACCAGCACGTGGCCTCGGAAGGCGATGTCATGGTCCTTGACCCACTGGAGGGCCTTGACAACGGTCTCGCGGCTGTGTTGAACTCCCCAACCGTCGTCCCAGGGCGGCCACTTGAGCGCGTTGCCGAACGAGCCGGCGTTGAACAGCTCGGGGATCTTCTCCTGGTAGAACCGGCTGGCCGGCTCTTCCTGATCCACCACGTACCACGCGCGGAAGGCGCAGCCGAACTGGAACGCGTGCCGCGTCATGCGCACGTGCACCTGTGCGCCCTCGACGGGCTTGCCGTCGGCGTCCAACACCCGGACCGTGAAGGGCGCCACGCGGTTCGCGCGGATCCGCTGCTCTGCTTCGGCGCGCCAGGCGGCGTCGGGCTCGCGGCCCGGATACGTGACCCGCGTGCGGGGCAGCGCGTCCAGGGACACCCGATCGCCGTAGGAGAGAAGGCGGACGTCGCCGAATTCGATGGCCTGGACCGTCGATCCCACCTCGAGCGCCATGTTCATGCCGCCGGGGTCATGGCTGTCGCGGCAGCGGAAGGGCAGGACGAACTGCGCCCAATCGCCGCCGACGGTCATCGTGCGTTCGAGTGACTTCGTCCACGGCGCCCTGGACAGGCCGGCCGCAGCGCGGAAGATGCCCTGCTCGGACTCGTCCACGGTCCGGATGGTCCGGGCCCAGAACGTCAGCAGCATCACCTCGCCCCTCTCGACGGGCTTCGGGAGTCCGGCGTTCACCTGGAGGTCCCACGACTCGCCGCGTTCCTTCGAGGTCACCCGGATGGCGCGCGCAAAGCCGGGACCGTCGACACTCACGATCTGTGCCGACCCGCCGGCGCTATCGAACTCGCCCAAAGCGGCGAGCGCGTCCTCGAAGACCGGCTCCCCGCCGGCGGGAAGGGCCTCCTCCGCACGGGCAGGTCCGACGCAGAGCGCTGCCAGCAACGCCACGATCATCGGGATCCATTGAGAGAACCACCTCATTATCCGGCCCCTTTCTCATTCTGAAGTCAATTCGAGCACCGCGTGTACTTGACCGATCACCCGTACGGTCTCGTCTGGTACTCGGTGACGGGCTTGCCTGCCAGGGCCTCGGCGAGCGCCCTATCGACACAGTTCGTTCGCGAGGACGATCGTCCCTGGGAATCGTCACCGATACGCCCCGGGAGAACGCCTCCCAGGCACCGATCTTATCCCGCTCCTTCTGCCCCCGCAACAGCAGACGCCCTTGCCAACGCGCGGAGCCCGGCAGTGCGGCATGCCCGGAGACGTCGGGCTGCTTGACAGTCCGGGGCGCCGGGGGCCATAATCGGAATAGTCATGTTGACCGGTCATAGGCTCTCATAGGTCGCCGGTGGCTCTCCGAAGGCAGGCCATGCGCAGCAGGCTCAGATACATTATCCCCGCGCTCGCCCTTGTCACCGTGGGCGTTCTTGCGGTCCTATTCTGGGTCCAGCGCAAGGGCCCTTTGCGGCCTGAGGACATTCTGGCAGCCTACCGGGAGCGATCAGACTACACGCACCTGAGCGTCCGATACCCGCTGGACGGGACCCTGTTCCCCCCCGAGATCGCCCCGCCGACCTTTAGGTGGCAGGACGGCAGCGGAGCGGATTCCTGGCTGGTGAGCGTGGAGTTCGAGGACGACGGCGACAGGCTGGACGCCCTCACTGACGCCGCCGAATGGACGCCCTCCGACGAGCAGTGGGAGCAGATCAAGCGCCGCTCCCTGGAGAAGGACGCCCGCGTGACGGTCATCGGGCTTGCCCATGCCTCGCGCGCGAAGGTGGTGTCGGGGGCCAGGATTGCGATCCGCACCTCCGGGGACGAGGTGGGCGCCTCCCTTTTCTACCGGGAGGTCAACCTGCCCTTCGTGGACGCCGTCCACGATCCGTCGCACATCCGGTGGCGCTTTGGGACGGTCTCGGCCAAGGGCCCGCCGCCGATCGTGCTCGAGGGGCTGCCGGTCTGCGCCAACTGCCACTCCTTTTCGGCCGACGGCACGATACTGGGGATGGATGTCGACTACGCCAACGACAAGGGCTCGTACGCCATCGCCCGGGTCAAAGAAGAGATGTTGCTCACCAAAGACAAGGTCATAACCTGGAGCGACTACAAGAGGGAGGACGCAGAGCTGACCTTCGGGCTGCTGTCTCAGGTCTCTCCGGACGGCCGGTACGTGGTCAGCACGGTGAAGGACCGCTCGGTGTTCGTGCCGACGCCGGGACTGGAGTTCAGCCAGCTTTTCTTTCCCATCAAGGGCATCCTGGTTGTCTACGATCGAAAGACGGGGCAGTTCCATGCCCTGTCCGGGGCCGACGACAAGGAGTACGTGCAGAGCAACCCCACCTGGAGCCCGGACGGCAAGCACATCGTCTTTGCCCGTAGCGAGGCATATCCCCTGGAGATCGTCGGCGACAAGGTGCTGCTGAGCGAGGAGGATTGCCAGGCATTCCTTCAGGAAGGAGAGACGTTCCTCTTCGACCTCTACCGGGTGCCGTTCAACAACGGCGAGGGCGGCGTGGCGGAGCCGCTGGAGGGAGCTTCCGCCAACGGCATAAGCAATTACTTCGCCCGCTACTCACCCGACGGCAAGTGGATCGTGTTCTGCAGGGCCAAGAGCTTCATGCTGCTTCAGCCGGACAGCGAGCTCTACATCATGCCGGCCGAGGGGGGAAGGCCCAGACGGATGCGCTGCAACACGCCCCGCATGAACTCCTGGCACAGTTGGTCGCCCAACGGACGATGGCTGGTCTTCTCCTCGAAGGCGAACGGCCCTTACACGCAACTGTTCTTAACCCACGTAGATGAGGAGGGCAACGACACGCCGGCGGTGCTTCTGGCCAACCTGACCTCCTCCGACAGGGCGGCCAACATACCGGAGTTCGTCAACGCCAGCCGTGGGGCCATCCGGAGAATACGCGAGCACTTCGTCGATGACTATTCCATGGCCAGGGTGCAAAACAACCTGGGGGCAAGCCTGGCGTCGGAGGGCAGGATTGCCGAGGCAATCGCCCACTTCACAGAGGCGGCTAGGTTGAATCCGAGCGATGCACGGTCCTACTTCAACCTGGGCCTCAGCATGGAAAAGAAGAACGAGCCCGGCGAGGCGATCAGGTACTACAGGAAAGCGCTCGAGGTCGATCCCCAGCACGAGGCAGCGCACAACAACCTGGGGACCGCGCTGGTGAAGCAGGGGAAGCTCCAGGAAGGTATCGCTCATTACCGGGAGGCGATCAGACTCAATCCGGAATACGAGTGGGCGCACAACAACCTTGGGCTGGCCTTGGCCTCGCAAGGGAAGCTGGACGAGGCGATCAAGCATTTCGCCAGGGCGGTGGAAATAAGCCCGACCTTCGATGGAGCGCGGGCCAATATGAAGGAAGCATTACGCCAGAAGCAGCAGGGGGACAAGCAGTAGAGCGCAGGGCGAAGCGCATGGGACTTTGCAGGGGGCGCCGGAACCGGGCGTGGAAAAGGTCCGTCAGGTAGTGCCCGGCTCAGGCTGTTCCGTGGCTTGGGCCTCGGGCGGCGAGGATGCGGCCCCTCCGCTCTTCTTCAGGTAGAGCACGCCGAGAACCGCTCCTCCGATGAGGATCAGCACCAGGAGCACCGCCAGGAGTCTGCCGCTGGAGCGGCGCCGGCGGCCTCGCGTCTTCGGCTGCAGCCACGGAAGGATGCTCAACAGGCCCGCCTTCTTCTTGTCATCCGCCGTTATCCTCATCACGGTCACGCCGGAACGCACGTCTCCGCCACAGTTCGGGCAGATGGCATCGCGAACGCCCAACACCGCGCCGCAGTTCGTACAGACCTGCCGGGCTGGATGATAGGGATGGGGGACGGCCTCCTGTTCGGCGGCTCTCGCGTCCGCGCCCGCGGATGGCCCTCCGGCCGCGACGACCGGTTTCGCAGCGGCGGCCCCCGCCACCGGTGCGCCAGGCACAGAGATGACCGTGCGACACTGCGGACATCGGACCTTCTTGCCCGCAAACTTGTCGTCTAGGTTCAAAGTCCTCCTGCAAGCGGGGTTCGGGCAGCTCACCTTGATGGACATCTTGGACCTCTCGGCAGTTCAAGCAGGAGTGATCGGGCCGAACAAGTGTAGGCGAGAGCCGCCGAATTGTCAACCCTCCGCGCCTCTATGCGAGCCCTGCGTTGCGCGGGATGGGAATGGTTCCTGCGCGCCGCTGTCACCGTTGACGGTAGCCGTCCGCACCACTGCCCTCCTCTGCTGGCAGCATCGCCGCGCCTTCGCCTCGGAGAGCCTGATATCGCTGGACGGGGAAACCGTCGAGCAGTCAGAACGGCTGCTGACGACGGCCGCGGGGCGGTGAAGAAACACCGGGGAGGCCTGCCTCTGGAGTCGCGGTCGCTGTCCCCGACGGAGCGCTGATGCGCACGGCCCGTGGATTCTGCTGGTCAAGGAGGGCTCGTGAGCAACCTGGTTACCCGGCCGAGTCCGCAAACAGCCACGTGGACAGGTAGCGTTCGCCCGTGTCCGGCAGGATGACGACGATGAGCTTCCCGGCGTAGTCCCGGCGCCGGGCCACTTCGAGCGCTGCATGCGCCGCCGCGCCGGACGAGATGCCGACGAGAATGCCCTCCTCCCGAGCCAGCCGCCGGGCCGTCTCGCCCGCGTCCTCGTTCGTCACCCGGACGACCTCATCGATGAGGTCCGTCCGCAGCACATCGGGCACGAAGCCGGCGCCGATGCCCTGTATTCTGTGGGGGCCGGCCTCGCCGCCGGAGAGAACCGGCGAATCGGCCGGTTCCACCGCGACGGCTCTGAACTGCGGCTTGCGCTCCTTGATGGCTTCCGCTATGCCCGTGATGGTCCCCCCGGTACCGACCCCCGCCACCAGGACGTCCACCTCGCCGTCCGTGTCCTGCCATATCTCCTCGGCCGTGGTCTGGCGATGGATGGCCGGGTTGGCCGGGTTCTTGAACTGCTGGGGCATGAAGGCGGAAGGCGTTCCCTCGACCAGCCCCTCTGCCCTGGCCACGGCCCCCGCCATTCCTTGCGAACCCGGCGTCAGGACCAGCTCGGCCCCCAGCACGCGCAAGAGCTGGCGCCGCTCCATGCTCATGGTGTCCGGCATCGTGAGGATCAGCCTGTAGCCCCGCGCTGCACACACGAAGGCCAGCCCAAC